>PXES01000188.1 GCA_003564655.1 Paracoccaceae bacterium | reverse complement strand
GGCGCGATGCGTGACCAGATCGCGCCCCGCCGGTGCCCCGCGCCCGACCTCGGGGGCGGGCAGGCTGATCCCCTGCCCTTGCGCCAACACGCGCAGAACCTCGCCCGCATAAAGCTCGGGGTGGCGCACGGGCAGCCAGCGCGAGCCCGAATTGCCCAGCGCACTGCGTGCCACGGTCCATTCATCCCGCGCCGGCGCACGGCGATAGGTGTAAAGCGGCGCGCGGCGCGCCACCACCTGCATCGTCGCCATGCCGACAGCCGGGCGATGCCGGTTCGAGCGGGCGTCCATGCTGACCGCGTAATCACTGCCGCTGCGGGCCCATTCGAAATGCACGCGGTTGAAATTCAGGTTGATCCCCGAAATCGAGGGGTTGTAGCCCGCCTGGGCGGGCTGGTCATCGGCAATCGCGGGCACGAAGGGCAGCGCGCCGCCCCAGACGAGGAAGCGCCCGTTGACCCCGCGCACGCCCCCGCGCGCGAGCTCTGCCGCCATCTGCGCCAGATCATCGGTCTCGAGCGTCGGATCGCCGCCGCCCGCCAGAACCAGATCACCCTGCACCACCCCGTCCGTGACGGGCCCCGTGGCGACCAGCCTTGTGCGGAACTGATACCCCGCACCCAGCCGCTCGAGCGCGTAGAGCGCCGTGACTGCCTTGGCGACACTGGCGGGCGGCAGGCCGGTATCGGGGGCGTGCCCCTCCAGCAGGGCCCCCCCGCGCATGTCCATCACCGCAAAGCCCAGATCACCACCAAGGCGCGCACGCGCGACGATGGCGTCAGCCGACGCGTCGGGCCGCAGCGCCGGGCGCAACGAACGGTCGGGCGCATTGGCGCAGGCGGGCAAGGCACCCAGAAACGGGGCGCCCATCAGCAGGGGCAGCACCCTGCGGCGATCTGCCTGCATCGGTGACACGCGCGTCGTTCCTCCCCAAGCGGCGGGCCTGCGGCCTGCATCCGTGCATTAACGCCAATCGCCGCGATTCAGGCAAGATGTTGATGCCGCGTTTTCCATCACGAAACGCATTGTTCACGCGCAGCTTCCGGCGCCGGGCGCTTTCAGGTCGGCTCTGGCCCCGCCCGGCGCAGCGCGCTCGACGAGATATCGCGCATGGGCGGCGTCAGGAACACCCAGGCCGGCGCGCGCCGGTCGGCGAGCAGCGGCGCGGCACGGGCAGGCAGACGATGCGCCCGCGCCATGCGCGCCACCTTTGACGACAGCGCGGCGCGCTGCGCGCCGGGGCGGGCGATGACGGCCATCGGCAACAGGGCGAGGATGGTGCGCCAATCCTCCCAGCGGTGCATCTGCGCCAGATTATCGGCCCCCATCACCCAGACCAGCCGCTGCGTGGGGTAGAGCCCGCGCAAGTGGCGCAGGGTGTGGGCCGTATAGCGCGTGCCCAGCGTCGCCTCGATCGCAGTGACGCGCAGGCGCGGATCACCGCGGGTGAGCGCCCGCGCCCGCGCCATCCGGGCGTCCAGTGGCGCCGGGCCATGCGCCTTGAGCGGGTTGCCGGGCGAGACCAGCCACCACAGCGCGTCCAGGCGCAACCGGGTCAGTGCCGCGCGGCTGACATGCAGATGCCCGTCATGCGCGGGGTCGAACGACCCGCCGAACAGCCCGATCCGCGCATGCGGCGGGGCGTGCGGCACGTCGTGACGGAACAGGGCCGACCGGGACGTCATGAGATCGCCTTCCAGATCACGGGCAATGCGCCCCGTGTCGCGCCAGCCATAACGGGGCGCGGTCAGGCAGACAAGCACGCGCAGGCGGGCTTGGGTTGGCGGGCTTGGGAAGAACGGGGATGGTACCGCCTCCCCGGCTTGAACGGGGGACCTCTGGATCCACAATCCAGCGCTCTAACCAACTGAGCTAAGGCGGCACTCAGTGCGATCTAGCGGGCGGGCCGCGCGAATGCAAGAGGGCGCGGGCTTGATTCCCGCCCCGCCGCAGCCTATCGCTGAAGCGCGGGCAGCCAGCAGCAGAGGCAGTGACATGGGCATCAATTCGGAAAACGACACCGGGGCAAGCCTGCAGATCGGGCCGACGACGCTGGGCATGGTGCGCATCTATCTTGCCGGCGACGGGATCGACCTGCCGCTGGATTTCGACCCGGACGAGGCCGAGGAAATCGCCGAGGAACTGCGCCTCGCAGCGAAAGCGGCGCGGCAACAGGGCGAGGGGCCGCACAAACGCAAGCCCTGAAGCGTCCCGACGCGGCGGCGCATCGAGTATTTTCGGCAAGAAAATGAACAGTCGCCCGTCAGTATGGCTCGCGGCAGGGTGACAGCGCTCCGGCAAGGTCAGTCTGCACGCTGCGACCGCGTTGCATTTCCGAACACCGGGCCGCGCAACGGCCCTTCGCCCCTTGCAAGGCGCGCCTGGCGTTGCATGCAGGCGCGCCGCGCGCGGGTGTCGGGGTGGGTGGGTAGGCGACGCCCGCGCGCGCCGCGCCAGCCTAGATCAACATGATCCGCGCCATGCGCGTGCTGGCCACGTAGTTGCAGCGCACCTCGATCTCGGCCCCGTCTCGGCGCACGCGCAGCATCACGTCGCGCGCGGCCTCGCCATTGCTGCCGGTCACGGCACTCGAGCCGACCACCCCGGTCACGTCCAGACCGCGCTCGCGCCCGGCCTCGATGCAGGCCTGTTCCGCGCCCGAGGCCGACACCTCGCCCATGCCGCTGAAACCGGGATCATCATCGGCCGGGGCGGGCACCACGGCCACCGGCGAGTCGACCGGCGCCGGTCCCGGCAGCATCGGGCCCGTCGCGCAGCCCGCCAGCACCAGTGCGAGCGCACCGCCCATCGCGGCCCGTGCCCCCGTTATCGCTATTGCTGTCCGTGTCATCTGCGCGCCCTCTCGCTTCCGTGTCATCAGCACCGGCCCGTCTGCCGTCATCGCCCTGCGCGCAGCAGATCCTGCGCTGCGGCCCGGGCGGTATCGGTGATGGTATCACCGGAGAGCATTCTTGCAATCTCTTCCACGCGGGCATCGGCAGAAAGCGGCGCAACGCGGGAAAATGTCGTATCATCAAGCACCTGCTTCGTGACCTTGAAGTGATGCTGCCCAAGTGCCGCCACCTGTGGCGAGTGGGTCACGACCAACACCTGCGCGCCCCCGGCCAGCGCCCGCAAGCGGCGCCCCACCGCATCGGCGGTCGCCCCGCCGACACCGCGGTCGATTTCGTCAAAGATCATCGTGACCCCGCTGCTCGCCCCCACGAGGCATACTTTCAGCGCCAGCAGGAAGCGCGACAGCTCGCCCCCCGAGGCGATCTTCGACAGCGCCCCGGCGGGCGCGCCGGGGTTGGTCGCGACCTCGAACTGCACGGCCTCGGCCCCGTCGGGCCCCGGATCCGCGGGGACAAGCCGCGTCTGAAACGCCGCGCGCTCGAGCTTCAGGGGCGCGAGTTCCTGCGCCATCGCAGCATCGAGGCGCGCCCCCGCCTCGCGGCGCGCGGCACCCAGCCGCGCGGCAGCCGCGTCATGGGCGGCCTGCGCCGCTTGCGTGGCCCGCGCCAGCGCCTCGATATTGCGCGCGCCATCGTCGAGTTGCGCAAGGCGGGCGCGCAGGGCCTCGGCATGGGCGCCCAGATCGTCCGGCAACACCCCATGCTTGCGCGCCAGCCCGCGCAGGGCGAAGAGCCGCTCCTCGACCTCTTCCAGCGCGCCGGGGGGAAAGTCGAGCGCCTCGGCGCAGGCGGCGATGCCCTGCTGCGCCTCGCCCAGTGCGTCCATGGCGCGCGACAGCGCCTCAAGCGCGCGGTCGAGCGCGCCGTCCAACCCCTCGGCCGCGCCATCGAGCCAGCGCGCGGCGTCCGTCATCAGCCGCTCGGCGCCCTCGTCAGAAAGCGCGGCCTGCGCGCGCGCGACATCGCCGCGCAGCCGTTCGGCGGCCTGCATCTGGCGGCGGCGAATATCGAGTGCGGCTTCCTCGCCGGGCTCTGGCGCAAGCTGGTCCAGCTCGGCCACCGCGTGGCGCAGGAAATCCTCTTCCGCGGCGAGTTCCGCCAGCCGCGCGGCCTCGGTCTCTTGCGCGGCGCGGGCGTCGCGCAATTCGCGCCAGGCGGCACGGCAGGCATCACGCTCTCGCACGTGCCCGCCATACGCATCAAGCAGTGCGCGATGGCCCCGGGCGTTCAATAACCCGCGGTCGTCCTGCTGGCCATGCAGTTCCACCAGTGTCTCGGACAGCGCGCGCAGCAACTCGCCCGAGGCGCGGCGATCATTGACATAGGCCGTCTTGCGCCCGTCGCCGGTGTTGACACGGCGCAAGAGCAACGCGTCCCCGGCCTCGAACCCCGCCTCGGCGAGCACGGCCTGCGCCGGGTGGTCGGGGGCCAACGCGAACTCGGCCACGACCTCGCCCTGTGCCGCGCCCGCGCGCACCAGATCGGCGCGCCCGCGCCAGCCCAGCACGAAGCCCAGCGCGTCAAGCAGGATGGACTTGCCCGCCCCCGTCTCGCCGGTCAGCACGTTCAGACCCGGCTGAAACCGCAGGTCCAGCCGGTCGATGATAAGCATGTCGCGGATTTCGAGCGCCAGCAGCATGCGCGCATCAAGCCCCTGCCCGTTCGCGCGTCTGCGCTAGATCCAGTCGCCCTGCACGGCCTGACGGAAGATGGTGCGCAGCCAGCCCTCGCCCTGCGCCTCGGGCTCCAGTCCCTGCCGGGCGAGCAGGCGGAAGCTGTCCTGATAGAAGGGGTTGGCCTCGAAGTTGTGGCCGAGGATCGCGCCTGCGGTCTGCGCCTCATCGCGCAGGCCAAGGCGCAGATCCCCCTCGACCAGCCGGTGCAGCGCCTCGGGTGTGTGGGTCGAGGTCTGGAAATCCTCGACCACCACGCGGAAGCGGTTGATGGCGGCGTTGTAGTTCCCGCGCGAGAGGTAGTACCGACCGATCTCCATCTCCTTGGCGGCCAGATGGTCGAAGGCCAACTCGAATTTCAGGATCGCCGAGCGGGTATAGTCGCTGTCGGGGTATTGCTCGATCAGGCGGCGCAGATGTTGCAGCGCCTGAAAGGTGACGCCCTGGTCGCGCCCCACCTCGTCCACCTGATCGTAGAAGGACAGCGCCATCAGGTAGGTCGCGTAGGGGGCTTCCTCGTCATTCGGGTAAGTGTCGAGGAAGCGCTGCGCGGCAGCGCGGCTGTCGTCATACTCGCGGGCGCGGTGATGGGCATAGGCCTGCATGATCAGCGCCCGGCGCGACCACTCGGTGTAGGGATAGAGGCGCTCAACCTCCTGGAAATAGCGCAGCGACCGCGACGCGCGGCGCGAGGTCTCCAACTCGTACTCGCCGCGCTGGAAGATCTCTTCCGCCGAGAAGGCCGCCAGCGACTCGTCCGGGCCACGGTCACGGTTGCACGCGCCCAACGCCCCGACGGCGGTTGCGAGAGTGACAATGGCCGCAATCCGCCTGACACCCATCCCTGACTGCATGTCCCGCCACCCCATTTCGCGCTTGTCGTTGGCGATGTCGTAGCACAGAAAAATACGGGGCGCAAAACGCCTTTTGCCCCGCGCGTAACGTCTGGCCGTCAGGCCGAGAGCGGCAGGTCTCGCCGCGATATGCCCACCCCCGGCATCCGGGCGCGCATGGCTGCGTCACAGGTCACGACCTCAGACGCGCCAGGCGTCGCGAGCAGTGCCTGCAAGAGCTGCCCGGTCATGGCATGACCCGCGCGCAGCCCCTCGTAACGGGCCAGCAGCGGCAGGCCCAGCACGTACAAATCGCCCATCGCATCAAGCATCTTGTGGCGCACCGGTTCGTCCGCGCGGCGCAGCCCGCCGGGGGTCAGCACCGTGCCCGCGTCGAACACCACTGCATTGTCGAGCGTGCCCCCAAGGGCAAGGCCGCTGCGCTGCATCGCCTCGACATCGGCGCGGCGGCAGAAGGTGCGGCAATCGCTGAGTTCGCGCAGGAAGGCGCCATTGCCCATGTCGAGCGTCTTGCGCTGGCGCCCGATGGCGGCGTCGTCGAATTCGATCTCGAACGAAATCTCGAGGCTCTCGGCGGGCAGCAGGCGTGCGCGCGCCGCGCCCTGCGTCACTTCAACCGGCTTGAGAACCCGCAGCGCCCGCAGGGGCGCATGCTGCACGCGTAGTCCGGCGGCGAGGATATGGCTGACGAACGGCGCGGCGCTGCCATCGAGAATCGGCACTTCCGGCCCGTCGATCTCGACCAGCGCGTTGTGTACCCCGCAGCCATGCAGCGCGGCGAGCAGATGCTCGACCGTGCTGACCCGCGCCCCATGAGCGTTACGGATCAAGGTGCAAAGCGGTGCCGCGACCCATGAGGACGGGTGAACCGGAATGTCGCCCGTGCCCGCGGGCAGATCGGTGCGACGAAACAGCACGCCGGTGTCGGCTTGCGCCGGGCGCAGCGTCATCCGGACCGGCAGACCGGGATGCAGCCCGGTGCCTGCGATCACCCGCGTCGCGTTCAGTGTCGTCTGCATGAAGAATACCCTCATGGCGCGCCTGCAAGCGCCGTTAACACTCTCCTAAACCGGCTGAACAACGGGCTGCAACTCACAGTTTGTGACCCCGTGTAACATAACCGCCCCTGCGCGGCGGAAACACGCCGCACTATCAAGAACGCCCGACAACAGGTTCAATCAAAATGAAAAAAGCCGGCAGTGCCGGCTTTCCTCTTGATCGTCTTGTGAACGCTTTTTCGCCTCAGTTCGCCTGTCTGCGCAGGAAGGCCGGAATCTCAATCCGCTCTTCCGACGCGTTGGCCGAGGGGTCTTCGTCGTAATGCGACACCGGCGGGGCGACGCGGCGCGCTGGCGCGGCGGGCTCTGTGCTCTGCCCGGCCATGCGGCTGATCAACGAGCCGAAGCCGAAGCGCGACCCCCGCTCGGGCTCGGCCTCGGGGTGGCGCGGCTCAGCGCGCGGTTCGGGGCGCGGCGCCCGGGCATAACCCTGTTCGGGCGACTTCGACACGGCCCGCTGCAAGCGTGCCAGCGCCTCGGGCGAGGGCGTCCCCGGCAGCGGCCGCCGTGGGGCGGTGAACTGCGCCTCGGGCATCTCGTCCTCGGCCATCGTCTCGCGCACGGGCTCCGGCATCGGCTCGGGTGCGGCGGGGCGGTGCAACGCAGCCGGTTGCTGCGGCGCGCGATACTCGGGCTCGGGCTGCGCGGCGGGGGCCGGGCTCTCGAACAGCGTCTGCTGTTCGGGTTCCGGCGCGTCCTGGACAGCGCAAGCGGCGACCGGCTCGGGCGCGACCTCGGGGGCCGGCGCGGGTGCGGGGCGCTCGGGCATCGGCGGGCGCACCGGCTCGGACATGCTGCGGCGGGGAATCTCGGGGGCGGCGGTGCGCTCCTCGACATCGATGCCGGTCGCCACGACCGAAACGCGCAGCACCCCCTCCATATCCGGGTCGAGGGTGGAGCCGACGATGATGTTGGCCTCGGGGTCGACCTTCTCGCGGATGCGGTTGGCAGCCTCGTCCAACTCGAACAGGGTCAGGTCATAGCCGCCGGTGATGTTGATCAACACCCCGCGCGCGCCATGCAGGCTGATCTCGTCCAGCAGCGGGTTGGCGATGGCCTTTTCAGCGGCATGGATGGCGCGGTCCTCGCCCTCGGCTTCGCCGGTGCCCATCATCGCCTTGCCCATCTCGTCCATCACGGCGCGGACATCGGCGAAGTCGAGATTGATCAGGCCCGGGCGCACCATCAGATCGGTCACGCCCTTGACGCCCTGATAGAGCACGTCATCGGCCATGGCGAAGGCCTCGGTAAAGGTCGTGCGCTCGTTGGCCAGCCGGAACAGGTTCTGGTTGGGGATGATGATCAGCGTGTCGACCACCTTCTGCAGCGCCTCGACCCCGTCTTCGGCCTGGCGCATGCGCTTCGCGCCCTCGAACTGGAAGGGTTTTGTCACCACGCCGACGGTCAGCACGCCAAGCTCGCGCGCGGCCTGGGCGATGATCGGGGCGGCCCCCGTGCCGGTGCCGCCGCCCATGCCGGCGGTGATGAAGCACATATGCGAACCGGCCAGATGGTCGATGATCTCCTCGATCGTCTCTTCCGCAGCGGCCGAGCCGATCGTCGGGCGCGCACCCGCGCCCAGCCCTTCGGTGATCTTGACGCCCATCTGGATGCGCCCGCGTGCGCGGGTCTGCTGCAGCGCCTGGGCGTCGGTGTTCGCAACCACGAACTCGACGCCCTCAAGCTGCTTTTCGATCATGTTGTTGACGGCATTGCCCCCGGCCCCGCCGACACCGAAAACGGTGATCCGGGGGGCGAGGTCGTCGTGCCGGGAGGTCTCTGTGAAGTTCAATGCCATAACGCGCTCCGCCTCTCTACTTTGCTTTCGCCACCACGCCTGTCGCACGCCGCAGCCCTGTTTTTTTACTGATCCTACAGGTGATGCCCTCACAGGTCATCAAAAAAGTCGTGATTTCACACCAGATGTGGCAAAAAAATTGCGTGATTCCGCCGGGTTTCCACATGTGCCACAAATCTTGCGGTCACCAGTTGTCGCGGAACCATTTTACCGCCCGCCGCAAAGAGCGCGCCGGGTAGCTTTCCACTGGCATATCGAAGTCCCACCACTCGTCCTGCGGGTGCGTCGCAAGCAGGCTGAGGCCCACGACACAACCAAAGGCGGGCCCCGCTGCCGCCTGCGGCAGACCGCGCACCCGCACCGGGCGGCCCAGACGCACCTGCTGGCCGAAGATGCGCGCCGCCAGCCCGTCGATGCCGGGCACCTGCGCGCCGCCCCCGGTCAGCACGACCTGCTGACTGGGCAGATGGTTGAAGCCTGCCGATTCCAGCCGCGCGCGCGCATCCTCGAGGATCTCCTCGATGCGCGGGCGCATGATCCCGATCAACTCGGCGCGGCTGACCTTGCGCTGATCCTTGTCCCAGTCGCCGCTGTCGCCTGCCAGCGCGATCATCTCGCGGTCGTCCATCGAGGTCGCCTGCACGCCGCCATGCAGGGTCTTGATCCGCTCGGCCGTGTCGAAATCGACCCGCAGGCCCTTGGAGATGTCCGAGGTCACATGCGCGCCGCCCAGCCGGACAGTGTCGGCGTGGATCATGTGCTTCTTGATGAACACCGACACGCTCGAGGTGCCCGCGCCCAGATCGATGCAGGCCGCGCCAAGCTCCTGTTCATCCTCGACCAGCGTTGACATGCCGGCGGCATAGGCGCTCGAGACGATCCCCGAAAGTTCGACATCGCAGCGCTTCAGGCAATTGCAGATGTTGTGGATCAGGCTGGAATCGACCGTCAGCAGATGCATGTCGCAGGCCAGCTTGCGCCCTGTCTGGCCGCGCGGGTCCGACAGGCCGGTGCGATGGTCGAGCGCGAAATTGATCGGCTGGGCGTGCAGCACATCGCGGCCCGCGCCGAAATCGGGCATCTCGGCCGCGGCCATGACGCGGGCGATGTCGTTCTCGGCAACCGTGTCGCCGAAGATCTCTGCCTCGCCCACCAACCCGTAGGAGCGCAGATTGCCCCCCGCCAGCGAGACGATGACGTGATCCACCCGCGTCTGCGCCATCTTCTGCGCGGCCTGCAGTGCGGTGCGGATGGCGGCCTCGGTCTCGGCCATGGCGGCGATCTCGCCAAAGCGCACCCCGCGCGAGCGGGTCGTGCCCGCGCCGATCACGCGAAACCCCGCCTGCCCTGCCATGGTGCCGATCCCCGGATGGCGCGGCGTGCTCGCCTCGGGATCGAGCTTGAGGACCAGCGCCGCGATCTTGTAGGTGCCGATATCCAGAACGGCGATGACACCGCGCTGCATCGCGACGCGGCGCATCTGCCGCATGGCCCGCTGGGACGAATAGGGATCAAACATCTTTCGGGTCACTCCATCGACTGGGATCGGATATCGCGCAGGGGGTCCATCGCACCCTGACTGATGCGCAGCACCGGGCGCGCGGGGTTGCGCATGTCGGCATGAATCACATCGCGGGCCAGCAGGTCCTGCGCCTGGTTGAGCGCGACGATCCGCTCGAGTGCGGGTAGCGCACCACGCTCGGGCAACTGGATGCGCTGGTCGCGGTCGAGCACGAGGTCCCAGCGCCGCTCGCCGACGCGCAACAGCCCCAGAAGGCGCTCGCCCAGGGGAGAGGCCGCGTCCAGAAGCTCCAGCGCCTCGGCCACATGCGCGTCGGCCCCGCGCCCGGCGATCAGCGGCAGATCCGCGCGCGCGCCGCGATGCGCCACCCGCGCCACCCGCACCCCGCCCGCGTCGAGAAGCTCCAGCCCCTCGTCGGACCGCCAGACCAGCGCCGGGCTGCGCTCGGTGACCGAGACCGACAGCACCCCGTCGGCCATCAGCCGCAGATCGGCCGAGCGCACCCAGTCAAGTTCCTCGACCCGTTCGCGCAGCGCATCGAGGTCCAGCCGGAACGAGGATTGCGGCAGTTCGGGTTCCAGCTTGGCACGCAACGCGGGTTCGAGTTCGGGCGCGGTGGGCGGCAATTCCAGCGTCGTGACCATGAATTCGGGGCGTTCGATGACAGCGGAATGCATCGCCGTGATCGTGCCGAGGACGGCCTCGCGCCTGCCCGCGTCGCTGAAGAAGAGCGCGACGCCACAGGCCAGCGCCGCAACGGGCGTGCCGACCGTGATGGCCAGGCGATAGACCGGGGTCAGCCAGATGCGCTGCAGCCGGTAGCGCAGGCGGCTTGGCCCGCGTGACCGCCGCCGGGGCCGTGGCGGGTCGGTGAAGAAGGGCGCGACCTCGTGCGCGGAATGCTCCTGCGCCTGCGCTGCCGCCATCGCCACGGGGCTTGCCGAATTTGCGGGCTGATCGGGGGCCAGCGTGCCCCCTGTGTGAAGCGGTTCAGCCTCGAGCACATCCGACAGGCTTGCCATGCCGGGGTCGGGCAGATCCGCCAGCAGGGCTGAATCGCCCTCGAGCGGTTCGGGCAAAGGCAGCGGCTCGGGGGCGAGCGGCAGGATGTCGAGCCCGGCATATTCCTCGGCCCGCGTTGCGCCCAGATGGTCCCAGAAGCTGCGCGTGTCGGTGACGGCCGCGATCGGGGCATCCGCGTCGTCGTCGTGAGGGGGCGGGCCTAGCGGTCGCATGAGGCATCCTCCACCATCCAGCGGCAGAACGCGGCGAAGCTGATCCCGCACTGCACCGCCTGTTCGGGCGAGAGCGAGGTCGGCGTCATCCCCGGCTGGGTATTGGTCTCGAGCAGGACAAGCCCCTTCGGCCCGCGGCCTTCGTCCCAGCGGAAATCGGTGCGCGAGACGCCGCGACAGCCCAGCGCCCGATGCGCGCGCAGCGCGTAATCCAGGCAGGCGGCGGCAATCTCGGGCGGGATGTCGGCAGGCAGGACATGGCGCGACCCGCCGGGGGGGTATTTCGCGTCATAGTCATACCACCCGTCAGTGATGATATCGGTGACGCCCAGCGCCCGGTCGCCCATGACCGTGGTGGTCAGCTCGCGCCCCGGCGCGAAGGCCTCGACCATCACCTGATCGGGCATCTCGGGGCCAAGCTGCGGCGGCCCGTTCGCCGCCTCATGCACAAGATAGACGCCCACCGACGAGCCCTCGTTGTTGGGCTTGACGACATAGGGCGGGTCCATGACATGCGCGGCCATCGCAGCCTCGCGCGTGACGATCCGGCTCGGGACCACCGGCAACCCCGCAGCGACGAAGACATCCTTCGAGCGCTGCTTGTCCATCGCCAGGCTCGAGGCCAGCACGCCCGAATGCGTGTAGGGGATGCGCAGCCATTCGAGGATGCCCTGAATGCAACCATCCTCGCCGAACCGGCCATGCAGCGCGTTGAAGACGATATCGGGCGCGACCTCGACCAGACGCTGCACGACATCGCCGCGCGCATCCAGTTCGATCACCTCAAAACCCGCCACCCGCAGCGCCTTGGCGCATTCATGCCCCGAGGACAGCGACGCCTCGCGCTCTGCCGAGAGGCCGCCCTTGAGCACACATATCCGGGGGGCTGCCCTGCTCGACATGCCCATTCCCACTGCCTCTGGGCCTTTGCGGCCCGCTTGCCCCGTTTGCCGGGGTCACTTTCGTCCTGCGGAGTCCGGGTCCGGTTCCAGCTTTGGCAGTTCCCTGCCCGCCACCGGCTCGCCGACCCGCATGATTTCCCCCTCTAGCGAAATACCGCGCGCTTGCAAAACCCTTTTTCGGACCTCCTCGCCCAGCGCTTCCAGTTCCGCCGCGGACGCGCCGCCCGTGTTGACCAGGAAATTCGGATGCTTGGGCGACATCTGCGCCGCGCCCAGGCGCGCCCCGCGCAGGCCTGCCGCGTCGATCACCGCCCAGGCCTTCATCTCGTGGCGGTCATCCGCCTGCCCGGTCGAGGAAAACCCGGCCGGGTTGCGGAAGGTCGAGCCCGCGCTGCGGTCCTTGACCGGCTGGCTGGCATCGCGGCGGGCAAGCTGGTCGGCCATGCGCGCCTGCAACGCCGCCGGGTCGGCTGCGGGGGCGTGAAAGCGCGCCTCGGTGATGATGCAGCCCTCGGGCAGGTCGGACTGGCGATACCGCAGGTTCAGCGACGCGGCGGGCAGCACATGGCGCAGGCCCGCGCGGTCGATGACGGTGATCTCGATCAGGTGATCGGCGACATAGGACCCGTAGCAGCCCGCATTCATCCGCACGGCCCCGCCGATGCTGCCGGGAATGGTGCGCAGGAAGGTCAGGTCGCGCCCGGCCTCTGCCGCCTGCCGCGCCACATGCGCGTCGAGCGCCGCCGCCCCGGCGGTGACCGTCTCGCCCACTGTGATCGCGTTGAACCCCCGCCCCAGCCGGATGACAACCCCGCGCAGGCCGCCATCGCGCACGATCAGGTTCGAGCCCACCCCCATGGCGAAGACCGGGATCGCGGGGTCCAGCGCGGCGAGGAACGCCGCGAGATCGGCCTCATCCGCGGGTTGGAACAGCCACTCGGCCGGCCCGCCGACGCGCAGCCAGGTCAGCCCGTCGAGCGGGCGCTGCGCGGTCAGCCTGCCGCGGGTCGGGATCTCGTCGGGTGTCATGCGATGGGCCTAGCCTGCCGCGGGGGCGCTTGTCGAGAGTGCGGATGCCTCCGGCGGGAGTATTTGGGGCAAGAAAATGTGCACCGGCCGCGCAACCTTCCTCGCCCGGGCCGCAGGGCCGGGCAGCGCCCGCGAGCGGGCCATTGGGAGGGCGGGCGGGGCCCCGAGCGGGCGCTTCTGCCGGCGCCTGCGGCGGGGGGTTCCCCCGGCGCACGGGCGCGGCTAGAAGGCGCGCAAGACCCAACGAAAGGCCCCTGCGATGATCCTTTATCCTGCGATAGACCTGAAAGACGGGCAGTGCGTGCGCCTGTACAAGGGGGCGATGGATCAGGCGACCGTGTTCAGCGACGCGCCCGCCGATCAGGCGCAGAGCTTCGCCGCGCAAGGGGCCGAGTGGCTGCATCTGGTGGACCTCAACGGCGCGTTCGCGGGGCGCCCGGTCAATGCGGGTGCGGTCGAGGCGATCCTGGCGGCGGTCGATCTGCCCTGCCAGCTTGGGGGCGGCATCCGCGACATGGCCACCATCGCGGACTGGCTGGAGAAGGGCTTGCGGCGGGTGATCCTCGGGACCGTTGCGGTGGAGGACCCCGATCTGGTGCGGCAGGCGGCGCGGGCGTTTCCGGGGCAGATCGCGGTCGGGATCGATGCGCGCGCGGGCCGCGTGGCGACGCGCGGCTGGGCCGAGGAGACCGAAATCGAGGCCACCGACCTTGCCCGCCGCTTCGAGGATGCGGGGGTCGCGGCGATCATCTACACCGATATCGACCGCGACGGGGCGATGCAGGGGCCGAATGTCGCCGCCACCGCCGCGCTTGCGCGTGCAGTCAGCGTGCCGGTCATCGCCTCGGGCGGGGTGTCGCGGCTCGACGACCTGATCGCGCTGCGCGATTGCGGCGCGGGCCTTGACGGGGCGATTTCGGGGCGCGCGCTTTATGACGGCAAGCTTGATCTGGCCGAGGCGCTGGCGGTGCTCAAGGCGGCATGAGCCGCGCGGCTTCGCGCCGGGCGAAAGGGGCGAGCCCCGCGCCGGGGCCGTCGAGAAAGGCGCGCACCGCCGCAGGGTCGCGGCGCGAGAGGTCACGCAGCCACCATGCGACCGCCTTCTGGATAAAGCGGTCCCGGTCCGCGACATAGCCCGCGGCCCAGCCCAGCACGCGGTCACGCACGGCCAGCTCTGCCGGTTTCGGATGCGCGAGCCGGGCGAAGGGCAGCGTCATCACCAGCGCGCTACGGCGCACCCACGGGTTCGGATCGCGCGTCCAGCCCTCGACCGTGTCCAGCCGCGCGAGGTTGGCCTGCAACCGCTTCGCGCCTGCCACCGAGGCGTGATCGGCCAGCGCCCAGCTGTCGAATTGTGGAACCCAGCCCGCGATCATGTCCCAGACCGGCGCATCATCGGGGCGGATGCGGGCCTGCGTCAGCAGCTTGGCGGCGAGGATGCGGGCCTCGTGAATGTCGCTGTCCCAGAGGCCCTGCGCCGCGTCCAGCCGCTGCGCCAGGGTCAGGCTGCGGCGCAGATCGCGCGCGCGCTGGTCGAGCAGCTGCGCCGGGACGCCCACGAAAGGGCGCGCGGTCTTGTGATAGGCGGCCATCTCGGCGGCCGTGTCGGGCGCGCCGAGGCCGCGCAGCTCCGCCAGCAGCGCGGCGGCGGTCATTCCACGGTCACGGATTTCGCCAGATTGCGCGGCTGGTCGACATCGGTGCCGCGATGCAATGCCGTGTGATAGGCGATAAGCTGCGCGGGGATCGCATAGACCATCGGCGCGATCAGCGGCGGGACAGCGGGCATCTGCAGCCAGTGGGGCACGTCATCAACCTCGGCCAGCCCGGCCGCGTCCGAGATCAGCATCACACGGCCCTGCCGCGCCATCACTTCCTGCATGTTCGAGACGGTCTTGTCGAAGAGCGCGTCATGGGGGGCGAAGATGATGACCGGCAGATCCCTGTCGATCAGTGCGATGGGGCCATGCTTCAACTCGCCCGCGGCATAGGCTTCGGCATGGATATAGCTGATTTCCTTGAGTTTCAGCGCCCCCTCCAGCGCCAGCGGGAACATCGCCCCACGGCCCAGAAACAGCACGTCGCGGGCATTGGCCAGCATCTCGGTCAGGCGGCGGATCTCGTCCTCGCGGTCGAGCGCCTGGGCGATGTAGCCGGGCGCGGCGCGCAGATCGTCCATCCGTGCGGCGTGCGTCGCGGCATCGAGAAAGCCGCGCGCGCGCCCGGCTTCCAGCGCCATAAGTGCCAGCACCTGCAACTGCGCCGTGAAGGCCTTGGTCGAGGCGACGCCAATCTCCGGCCCGGCATGGATGGGCAGCACCACATCGCTTTCGCGCGCGATCGAGGAACTCGGCACATTGACCACCGACACCACCTGCCCGACATGGCCCCGCACATGGCGCAGCGCCGCCAGCGTATCGGCCGTCTCGCCCGACTGGCTGACGAAGACCGCCATGTTGGAGGCCCCCAGCACCGGGGCGCGGTAGCGGAACTCCGAGGCGATATCGAGTTCCACTGGAAGGCCCGCGAATTGCTCGAACCAGTATTTCGCCACCTGGCAGGCGTAATGGGCGGTCCCGCAGGCGACGAGGATCAGCCGGTCGGCACGCGCGAAATCCAGCCCCTCGGGCAAAGCGATGCCCCCGGCGCCGGAATAGGCAGCGAGCGCCTGTTGCAGCACGGCGGGCTGTTCGGCCATTTCCTTGGCCATGAAATGACGGTGGCCCGACTTGTCCACGCGGGTCTGCGCAAGATCGACCCGCGTCAGGGGGCGCGATGTCTGGCGATCCTCGGCGTCGAAGATCTGCGCGCCCGCACGGGTCAGGATCGCCCAATCCCCCTCTTCCAGATAGGTGATGCGGTCGGTCATCGCCGCCAGCGCAATCGCGTCCGAGCCGAGATACATTTCGCCCTCGCCATGGCCGATGCACAAGGGCGAGCCGCGCCGGGCGCAGACGATCAGATCGTCCTCGCCCGCAAACACGAAGGCCAGCGCAAACGCCCCTTCCAGCCGCTTGAGCGTTGCGCGCGCGGCCTGCACCGGGGTCATCCCCTGATCGAGATGGTGGCTGGCAAGCTGCGCGATCGTCTCGGTATCGGTTTCGCTGGAGAATTGCGCGCCGGCCTCGGTCATCTCGGCGCGCAGGGCGCGGAAATTCTCGATGATGCCGTTATGCACCACGGCCACGCGCCCGACCTGGTGGGGGTGGGCATTGGCGACCGAGGGGCCGCCATGCGTGGCCCAGCGCGTATGCCCGATCCCGGCGCGCCCCGGCAGCGGCTGATGCACCAGCGTGTCCGACAGGTTGATCAGCTTGCCCACGGCGCGGCGCCGGTCGAGCGTGCCCTGATGCACGGTCGCGATCCCGGCCGAGTCATACCCGCGATATTCCAGCCGCTTGAGCGCGTCGAGAATGATCGGCGAGACCTCGTGCTGCCCCAGCACGCCCACGATTCCGCACATGACGCCCTATCCTTTCGCCTTTGCCGCGCGCAGCCGGTCCATCAGCCGCTTGCCCAGTCCCGGTTTCGTCTGTTGCCGCGCGCGACCCAGCGCCAGCGCGCCGTCGGGCACGTCACTGGTGATGACCGAGCCCGAGCCCGTCACCGCCCCTGCCCCCCCCCGCACGGGGGCCACAAGCATGGTGGAGGAGCCTATGAACGCGCCCGCGCCGATTTCGGTGTGGTGCTTGAACACGCCGTCATAATTGCAGGTCACACTGCCCGCGCCGACATTCGCGCCCGCCCCGATATGCGCATCCCCCACGTAAGAGAGGTGATTGACCTTCGCCCCTTCGTCGATCTGCGCGGATTTCACCTCGACGAAATTGCCGATGCGGACGTCTTCGGCCAGTTCGGCACCGGGGCGCAGCCTTGCATAGGGGCCGACCACCGCGCCGCGGCTGACATGCGCGCCTTCCAGATGGCTGAAGGCGCGGATGGTGGCGCCGGTCTCGACCGTGACACCGGGGCCAAAGACGACGTAAGGTTCCACCACGCAGTCGCGGCCCAGATACGTGTCCTGCGCGAAAATCACCGTGTCAGGCGCGACCAGCGTGACGCCGTTTTCCAGCGCGTCCGCGCGGGAGCGGGCCTGAAAGGCGGCCTCGGCGCGGGCAAGCTCGGCGCGGGTGTTGATGCCCAGCGTCTCGGCCTCGGCGCAGCGCACGACGCCCGCCGACAGACCCCGCGCGCGGCCCAGTTCCACGATGTCGGTCAGGTAATACTCGCCCGCCGCATTGGCGTTGCCGACCTCGGCGATCAGGTCGAACAGCACCGCGCGGTCGGCGCAGATGACGCCGCTGTTGCACAAGGTGATCGCGCGCTCGGCCTCTGTCGCGTCCTTGAACTCGACAATCCGCTCCAGCGTATCGCCCGCGCAGATCAGCCGCCCGTAGCGGCCCGGATCGGCGGCGTCGAACCCCAGCACCACGATGTCATGCGCGGCCCGGGCCTCCTGAATTGCGGCGAGCGTTTCGGGGCGGATGAAGGGCGTATCGCCATAGAGCACCACCACATCACCCGACTGCCCCTCGAGTGCCGCGCGCGCCTGCGCGACGGCATGCGCCGTGCCCTGCTGCTCGGTCTGATGGGCGATCTCGGCGCGCGGGTCCTCGGCCTCGACCACGCGGGCCACCCGCTCGCCGCCATGACCCACGACGACCACCACGCGGGCGGGGTCGAGTGCTGCGCCCGCACGCATTGCATGCAGGAGCAGCGGCACCCCGGCAAGCTGGTGCAGCACCTTGGGCAGATCCGATTCCATGCGGCTGCCCTGCCCGGCTGCCAGAATGACCTGCGAGACTGCCATGTCCTGCCTGCTCCGACCTGTTACGCTGTTTTGTCGCTTGATGCGCAGATCTCGCAATATCTGCAAGAGCAGCGCGAGTCACATCGTATGTCAGCTCGAAATACAGCCGGCTCGCCCGCCGCATTGACTGAAACCGCCGTGTTGATTGAAATCAAGGTCCGCATCTGTCAGGTCTGACACGGTGCCCGCCACAATCGCCGCCCGAGAGGACCGCTTCATGTATGCACGCATCATTGTCGCCATCGACCTCGAGAACTTCGCGCAGGGCAGCGCCCTGCTGGCGCGCGCCAGCAAACTGCTGGATGCGGGCGGCGAGCTTCGCCTGGTGCATGTGCTGGAAGAGGTGCCCGGCTACATCGCTGCCGAACTGCCCGGCGATCTGGCCGAGCGCCGCCGCGCCGAAGCGATGGTCGAGTTGCGCAGCATGTTCGACCCGGCCAGCGGGCTGCGCATCGTGCCCGAGGTGCGGCGCGGCGGGGCGGCCGCGCAGATCATCGCCGCAGCCGAGGACAGCGGCGCCGAGTTGATCATGATCGCCAGCCACAAGCCGGGCTTCGGCGATTATTTCATTGGCTCGACCGCAGCCCGCGTGATACGCCATGCCCGGTGCTCGGTGCTGGTGGACCGCTGAAAAACGCAATGAATTCAGAATTCTGAAGGGGGAACGACTCATGTATAACTCAATCCTGATCGCTGCGGCGCTGTTCAACGAGGGCGCGACGACCCGTGCCGCGATGGAACGGGCGCGCAAGCTGCTGTCGCCGGGGGGCAAGATCACCCTTGTCCACGTCATCGAGGAAGTGCCGGGCTACGTCGCCGCCTCGATCCCGCGCGAGCACCTGACCGCCCGGCGCCGCGAGGTCGAGGACCAGCTTGCCGCGCTGGTCGAAGGGACGGACGATGTCTCGGTCATCGTGCGCGAGGGCCAGCCCTCGGCCGGGATTCTGGGCACCGCACAAGAGGTCGGCGCCGACATGATCATGATCGCCAGCCACAAGCCGGGCTTGAGCGACTACTTCATCGGCTCGACCGCTGCACGGATCGTGCGTCACGCGCAGGTTTCGGTGCTGGTCTCGCGCTGATCCACACCTTCGCGGGCCGGATTGCCATGGCCGCTCGCTTGTGCAATCCTGCCCCTCAAACCGGTTTGAGGGGCCGGTTGCGAAACAGGGAGAGGTCGGATGTACAAATCCATCGTCGTTGCCGTGGCATTGTTCAACGAGGGCGCAACCAGCCGCGGCCTGATCAAACAGGCCAATCGACTGGTCGACCCCGACGGCATCATCACGCTGGTGCATGTGCTGGACGAGGTCCCGGCCTATCTGGCCGCCGCGATCACCCGCGAGCAACTCATGGAACACCGCAAGGCGATCCGCGAGCAGCTTGATTCGCTGGCCGCGACGGCACGGGCGAAGACTGTCGATATCGACATTCGCGGCGGGCGTCCGTCCGAGAACATCCTCGCCTGCGCCAAGGAATGCCATGCCGATCTGATCATGATCGCCAGCCACAAGCCGGGGATGAGCGATTACTTCATCGGTTCGACCGCCGCGCGTGTCGTACGTCACGCACAGGTCTCGGTGCTCATCGACCGCTGAGGCGGTTTTGCCCGCCCGGCGTCGTTTCCGGGCTTTTCTCTGCCGCGCAACCGGTTATCTGACACGGGGTTGCAGGAGGCAGACATGCAGGACGCGCTGGTCATCTTCACGCCCTCGGGCAAGCGGGGGCGCTTTCCGCTCGGGACCCCGGTCCTGACCGCGGCGCGGCAGTTGGGGGTGGACCTCGATTCCGTTTGCGGCGGGCGGGGCATCTGCTCGAAATGCCAGATCACGCCCGGTCAGGGCGCATTCTCCAAGCATGGCGTCACCGTTGCCGAGGGCGCGCTGTCGGCCTGGAACGCGGTCGAGCAGCGCTACCACGACAAGCGCGGGCTGAAGCCGGGGCGGCGGCTGGGCTGTCAGGCGCAGGTGATGGGCGATGTGGTCATCGACGTGCCGGCCGAAAGCCAGGTCCACCGGCAGGTGGTGCGCAAGGCCGCCAGCGCCCGCACGGTCAAGATGGACCCGGCGACACGGCTTTATCTGGTCGAGGTGGCAGAGCCCGACATGCACGAACCTTCGGGCGATCTGGAACGCCTTGCCACGGCGCTGCGGACGCAATGGGACATCCCCGAGATCAGCGCCGGGCTGGAGGTGCTGCGCAAGCTGCAACCGGCGCTGCGCGCGGGCGGCTGGCAGGTCACCGTCGCGGTTCATGCCGACCACGGCCCCGGCCCGCAGCGGATTCTCGATATCTGGCCGGGGTTTTACGAGGGCGGGCTCTATGGCCTTGCCATCGACCTCGGCTCGACCACCATCGCGGCGCATCTGTGCGATCTGCGCACGGGCGAGGTGGTCATGTCCTCGGGCGTGATGAACCCGCAGATCCGCTTTGGCGAGGATCTGATGAGCCGCGTCAGCTACGCGATGATGAACCCCGGCGGCGATGTCGAGATGACCCGCGCCGTGCGCGAGGGGCTCGATGGCCTGATCGCCGCGCTATCGGAAGAGGCGCAGGTCAGCGCACGCGAAATCTTCGAGGCGGTGATCGTCTGCAACCCGGGGATGCACCATCTGCTGCTGGGGGTCGATCCGGTGGAGCTGGGTCAGGCGCCCTTTGCACTGGCGACCTCGGGCGCGCTGACGCTCGAGGCGCGCGAGTTGGACCTCGCCGCCGTGAATCCCGCCGCACGCGCCTATCTGCTGCCCTGCATCGCCGGGCATGTCGGCGCCGATGCCGCTGCCGTGGCGCTGTCGGAAGCGCCCGAGACGTCCGAGGATCTGGTGCTGGTGATTGATGTTGGCACCAATGCCGAGATCCTGCTGGGTGACCGGAGGCGCGTTCTGGCCTGTTCCTCGCCCACTGGCCCGGCCTTCGAGGGCGCGCAGATCTCGTCCGGCCAACGCGCCGCGCCCGGCGCCATAGAGCGGGTTGAGATCGCCCCCGTGACGCGCGAGCCGCGCTTTCGCGTCATCGGCTGCGAGTTGTGGTCGGACGATCCGGGGTTCGACGCGGCCATCGCCGCCACGGGAATCACCGGCATCTGCGGGTCGGGCATCATCGAGGCGGTGGCCGAGATGCGGATGGCGGGGCTGGTCGATGCGTCGGGGCTGATCGGCTCGGCAGACGCGACGGGAAGCTGGCGCTGCCAGCCCGAGGGGCGGACCCATGCCTATCTTATCCATGACGGCACCGCAGCGGGTGGGCCGCGCATTACCGTCACGCAAGGCGATATCCGCGCGATCCAACTGGCGAAATCGGCGCTTTATGCGGGCGCGCGCCTGCTGATGGACGAGATCGGCACCGACCGGGTGGACCGGGTGGTGCTGGCGGGGGCCTTCGGCGCGCATATCAGCCCCAAACACGCGATGGTGCTGGGGATGATTCCCGACGCGCCGCTCGACAAGGTGACGAGTGCGGGCAACGCCGCCGGGACCGGCGCGCGCATCGCGCTGTGCTCGCGCGCCGCGCGGGCCGGGATCGAGGCCACCGTGGGCCGCATCCACAAGGTCGAGACCGCCATCGAGCCGCGCTTTCAGGAGCATTTCGTCAACGCCAACGCCCTGCCCCACGCGGTCGATCCCTTCCCCGAGCTGGAACGCGTGGTCCCCCTGCCCGATGTCAGCTTCAACACTGGCGGCAGCGCGGGCGATGGTGGGCGCCGCCGCCGCCGCCGCGGCTGACTCCACGCAAAACGCCCGGATGCGGGCTGCATCCGGGCGCTTGCATGATCGCCGATAGGGTGACGGCTCAGTCGCCGGTCATCCCGCGCAGACGCTCCATAACGCCTTCCAGAAGGTCCGGATCGTCCCCAGCGGCCTGCAGCAGGTTCTCGATGATGGCCTGGTCGGACATGCTCAGCCCGGCAGCCTCGATCCGCGCACGGATCGACTCGGCCGACACGTCGAGCCCCAGCTCCTGCACTTCAAGCTGCTCGTCGATGGCCTCGACCGTTTCCTCGGCGGCCTCGGGCGACAGCTCCTGCTCGGCGGCCTCGACTGCGTCTTCGACAGCCTCTTCGCCAGCGGTCTCTGCGGCATCATCGCCGAAGATCTCATCGACCATGTCATCGACGGTCTCGGTGGTCGCATCGACGGCACCGTCAACGGCCTCATCGACCGTTTCAGCCGCCTCGTCCGTCACCTCTTCCATCAGTTCCTCGACCGAGGCGTCATCGTCGATCGCCGCATCGTCATCAAGCAGCGGCTCTTCCTCAAGCGTCGGCTCCTCGTCCGGCAGCGGCTCTTCCGCCTCTACCTCTCCGACATCGGGCTCGACCGGATCGGGTTCGACCAGCAGTTCCTCGACCTCCGGGTCAACCTCGGGCTGGGCGTCCATCGCCGGGTCGATCACCTCGACCGGCTGGCGCGACTGCAGACCGAGCCATATCCCGACGGCAAGCACTGCCGCGGCAATCACGACAAGAAGGGATTTGTTCATGGCGTTATCCTTCCATTCATACAGGGCTGACCTGCGCTAGGCCCATTTCACCTATGTTGCAAGAGGACCGCGCGCAAGCGCCCGCAAACAAGCATGTTATCGCGGGAATCAGGCCCGGCGCGGTGATCTTCGCGCTTGAATCGCGCATCGGGCCGATTTAGAACCCAGAGCCAGAGTGATACATCAAAAGGATCGCGACCATAGCCCGCAGACCGCATAATGCCCCGCCAACACGCGACACCGGACCCCGCGTCAATGACCGCATCCGCGCACCGGAAATCCGCCTGATCGGGGCCGAAGGTGAGAATCTCGGGGTCGTGAAGCCCGCCCAGGCGCTGACCCTCGCGCAAGAGGCGGGGCTGGATCTGGTCGAGATCTCGCCCAATGCCAATCCGCCGGTCTGCAAGATCATGGATTTCGGCAAGTACAAATACGAGATGCAGAAGCGCGAGGCCGAGGCGCGCAAGAAGCAGAAGATCATCGAGATCAAGGAAGTCAAGTTCCGCCCCAATACCGACACGCATGACTACGACGTCAAGATGCGCAATGTCCTGCGGTTTCTCGAGGCGGGCGACAAGGTCAAGGTGACGCTGCGTTTCCGCGGCCGCGAAATGGCGCATCAGAATATCGGTGCGGAGCTGCTGAACCGCGTCGCCGCCGATGTCGAGGAGGTGGGCAAGGTCGAGAACATGCCCAAGATGGAAGGGCGGCAGATGATCATGATGATCGCGCCGCGCTGACCCCGCGCCCAGAGCAACACCTGCAAACCTGCCCCGCACCACCCAGCCCCCCGGAGCCTCGGGGTGGGTGGGTGGGCGAGGCCCCGGGGGGCTGTCTGCTGGGCAGGCTCAGCCGAGCGCCGCGTCGACCGCCTCCGCCAGCCGCCCCACGATCTCGTCGATATCCGCCGCGGTCACGATGAAGGGCGGCGCCAGCAACACATGATCGCCGCGCACCCCGTCGATCGTGCCGCCCATCGGGTAGACCATCAGCCCGCGCGCCATCGCCGCGGCCTTGATCCGCGCGTGCAGCTTGCGACCTGGATCGAACGGTGCCTTGCTGTCACGATCCTCGACCAGTTCGATGGCCTGAAACAGTCCGCGCCCGCGAATGTCGCCGACATGGTTGTGCTGCCCGAACGCCGCCTGAAGGCGCGCGCGCAGATGCGCGCCCATCGCCTGCACATTGGAAAGCAGCCCGTC
>PXES01000331.1 GCA_003564655.1 Paracoccaceae bacterium | reverse complement strand
GCGTCGGGAACCGCGCCCAAGCATTCCGGATTGCTCGCAGAAAGATGCAGGTCTGTCATAGGGCTGGGATGGTCCTGATGAGGGGTTGCGGGCGCGCGTCTGCTGATCAGCCTTGGGCGGCCAGCGCATCATATAGCGTGGCATATTGCCGGGCGG
The DNA here is from genome assembly GCA_003564655.1 of Paracoccaceae bacterium. Lineage (GTDB taxonomy): Bacteria > Pseudomonadota > Alphaproteobacteria > Rhodobacterales > Rhodobacteraceae > Roseinatronobacter. The sequence goes on along the minus strand of PXES01000331.1, from coordinate 5,950 downwards.
AAGCGTCCCAGCCGACCTCTGCGTGCATGGCGTTGCGCTGCATGCGGCCCCATGTCTTGCGCTCGGCATAAAGGTCGCACAGCCGGTCCAGCGCGAAACCCAAGCCCTGTGCCGTGACAGGGTGGAACTGCACCCCGGTTGCGGCACCTGCGCGCAAGGCGGCCTCATTGGCTGGGATGACCGTATCCGCCAGCCCGCCGGTCAGCGCCACCAGCGGGATGGCGCCGTAGCGCTGCGCGTAAAGTTGCGTGAGGCCGCATGGCTCGAAGCGCGACGGCACCAGCACCGCATCGGCGCCTGCGTACATGCGATGGGACAGCGCCTCGTCATAGCCGATCCGCGCGCCCACGCGGTCCGAGCCATCCGCCGCGCGGCGCCATGCCTCCTCGAGCGCCCGGTCGCCCGAGCCCAGCAGCACGAGGCTGCCGCCCCTGTCCAGCAGGCGCGGCAGCGCGTCGAGCAGCAGATCTAGCCCCTTCTGCTCGCTGAGCCTTGAGATCACGGCGCAAAGCGGCCCTTCACCCGGTGTGATGCCGAATTCGGCAGCCAATTGCGCACGATTGGTCGCCTTACCGCGCGGGGTGGTGAAATTCCGGATCGCCGGGTCGGTGGCGGGATTCCAGACATCGAGATCCGCGCCGTTCAGGATGCCCGACAGCGCATCCGCCCGCGCGCGGATCACCCCGTCGAGCCCCATGCCGAATTCCGGCGTTGTCAGCTCATACGCATAGGTCGGCGACACGGTCGAGATCCGGTCCGACCAGATCAGCCCGGCCTTCAGCGCGCTGATCTGTCCATAGAATTCGAACCCCTCTGGCGAAAATCCGGCGGCGGGCAGGCGCAGGGCAGCGCGTTGGCGCGCACTGGTCAGCCCGTGAAAGGCGATGTTGTGGATGGTCATCAGCGTGCCTGCGCGCGCGCCCATCTCGCGGCAATAGACTGCGGCGAAACCCGCCTGCCAGTCGTGCAGATGCACGACGTCGGGCTGCCAGTCCGGCAGCGCGCCCGCCGCGATACGTGCGGCCATCCAGCCAAGCGCTGCGAAGCGGAGGTCATTGTCAGGCCAGTCGCGCCCGTCCGCGTCCAGATAAGGCGAGCCGGTCCGCGCATAAAGATGCGGCGCGTCCAGCACCAGCAGGTCGAGCCCGTTGGCCTCGGCGGCCAGCACTTGCGCCGGCCCGCCGAACAGATCATCTTCCCGTGCCACGACCCGAGCGGTTGAGTCGGCCCCCAGCACCCCCGGATAGCCCGGAAGGAGCGTACGCAGGTGCCAGCCATGCGGGCGCATGGCGGCCGGGAGCGCGCCCACCACATCCGCCAGCCCGCCGGTCTTGACCAGGGGCGCGCATTCCGAGGCGACGCCCAGCGCCGCCCTCATGGCCGTGCCCCGTCTGTCACTGCGCCGCCGCGCGTCGGTCGAGCATGGGCTGGGTGACAAGCGTTACCCCGCCCGGCGTCACCCGGAACCAGCGCGCGTCCTCCTCCGGGTCCTCGCCCACGACCAGCCCCGGCGGGATGGTCACGCCCCGGTCCACCACGGCGCGGCTGAGCCGCGCATGGCGGCCGACGGTGACATATGGCAGCGCCACGACATGATCGAGCGCGGAATAGGAATTGCTGTGCACGCCCGTAAACAGCAGCGAATTGCGCACCTCGGTTCCGGAAATGATGCAGCCCCCGCAGATCAGCGACGAAATCGCCACCCCGCGACGCGCCTCCTCGTCATGGATGAATTTCGCGGGCGGCACGCTTTCCGAATAGGTCCAGATCGGCCAGTCCGTATCCCACAGGTCAAGTTCCGGGTCGAAGTCTGTCAGGTCGAGATTGGCCTTCCAGAACGCATCAACCGTGCCCACATCGCGCCAGTAGGACGGCGCCTCGGGCTTGTGGCGCACGCAGCTGTCCTCGAACCGATGGGCGACGGCCTTGCCGCCGTTGACCAGCGCGGGGATAAGGTCCGAGCCGAAATCGCGGCTGGAGTCCGGATTGGCCGCGTCCTCCTGCAACAATTGCCGCAGCAGGGGCCAGGAAAAGACATAGATCCCCATCGAGGCGAGCGCCATATCCGGGTCATCCGGTGTGCCTGGCGGGTCAGCGGGCTTTTCCAGAAACTCGGTGATCTGCCCCGCCGCATCCACGGCCATGACGCCAAAGGCGGTCGCATCCGCCCGGGGCACGGTCAGGCAGCCCACCGTGACATCCGCGCCGCTTTCGACATGCTGGCGCAGCATCACCTCGTAATCCATCTTGTAGATGTGGTCGCCCGCCAGGATGACCACATGATCCACGCCATAGTCGTCGATGATGTCGATGTTCTGGAATACGGCATCCGCGGTGCCCTGATACCAGTGCATCTCGTCCACGCGCTGGCTGGCGGGCAGGATGTCGAGATATTCATTGCGTTCGGCGCGAAAGAAGCTCCAGCCGCGCTGGCAATGTCGGATGAGGGAGTGCGCCTTGTATTGCGTGGCAATCGCCATCTTGCGGATGCCGGAATTCAGCGCATTGGACAGCGCGAAATCGATGATGCGCGTCTTGCCGCCGAAATAGACTGCCGGTTTGGCGCGGCGGTCGGTCAGTTCATGCAGGCGAGAGCCCCGCCCGCCCGCCAGCACAAATGCCATGGCGCGTCGGGACAGGCGTTCGGGGGGGCGCTTCATGGCTCTAACTCTCCTCCGGGTCATGGATCAGGAATATCGCCGACAGGGGCGGCAAATACAGCTCGGTCGAATGGGGCTGGCCCTTGTGCCCCGGCCCATCTGCCCTGACCGCGCCCATATTGCCGCCATCGCTGCCGCCATAGAGGGCCGCATCGGAATTCAGGGCCTCGCGCCAGCGCCCGGCGCGCGGCAGGCCAAGCCGGTAGCCGGTCCGCGCCACGGTCGTGAAATTGACCACCACGGCCACGGGCGGGTCGTCCAGGCCACCGAACCGCGCCCAGGCATAGACGGACAGATCATCGGACTCGACATCGAGCCAGGCAAAACCCTCCGCCTCGGCATCCTTCACATGCAGCGCGGGCGTCGCGCGGTAGAGCGTGTTGAGATCGCGCACCAGCCGCGCGATGCTGGCATGTTCGGGCTTCTTGGCTGCCTCCCAGTCAAGCTGGGCCGAATGGTTCCATTCGTGACGTTGGGCAAATTCCTGCCCCATGAAGATCAGCTTCTTGCCCGGATGGCCCCACATGAAGCCGTAAAAGGCCCGCAGCCCTGCGAATTTTTCCCGGTCCGTGCCCGGCATCTTGCCCAGCATCGAGCCCTTGCCATGCACCACCTCGTCATGGCTGATCGGCAGGATGAAATTTTCCGAGAAGGCATAGACCAGCCCGAAGGTCATCTTGTCATGGTGCCAGCGGCGATGCACCGGGTCCATCGCGGCATAGGTCAGCGTGTCGTTCATCCAGCCCATGTTCCACTTGTACCCGAAGCCAAGCCCCCCCACATCGACCGGCTGCGAGACGGCGGGAAAGCTGGTGCTTTCCTCGGCCGCGGTCAGGATGCCGGGGGCTTCGCCGTAGACCGTGGTATTGACGCGGCGCAGCAGGGCGATGGCTTCGAGATTCTCGCGCCCGCCATGGATATTCGGGACCCACTCGCCGTCCTTGCGCGAATAGTCACGATAGAGCATCGAGGCCACGGCATCCATGCGCAGCCCGTCGATATGGTATTCCTCGAGCCAGTAAAGCGCATTGGCGGTCAGGAAATTGGCGACCTCGACCCGGCCGTAATTGTAAATCAATGTGTTCCAGTCGGGGTGAAAGCCCTCGCGCGGGTCGGCATGTTCATAAAGCGCCGTGCCGTCGAACTGGCCCAATCCGTGCGCATCGACCGGGAAATGCCCCGGCACCCAGTCCAGGATCACGCCCAGCCCCGCCCGATGCGCAGCATCGATCAGGTCGCGGAATTCATGCGGGGGCCCATGGCGGATGGTGGGGGCGAACAGCCCCACCGGCTGGTAACCCCAGGACCCGTCGAACGGGTGCTCGGAGACGGGCATCAGCTCGATATGCGTGAAGCCCATCTCGGTTGCGTAGCTTACCAGTTCTTCGGCCAGTTCCTTGTAGGATAGCGGCCTGTTCCCCTCGGCCGCGCGGCGTCGCCACGAGCCCAGATGCACCTCATAGATCGAGATCGGGGCCGTGCGTGCATTGCGCCCGGCGCGGCTTTCCATCCACGCGGCGTCGCGCCAGCCATAGCCCGAGATGTCGCGCACGATCGAGGCGGTCTCGGGCGGGTGCTGCGCGCCAAAGCCCATCGGGTCGGCCTTGAGCGGCAGGATCGTGCCGTCAGACCCGCAGATCTCGTATTTGTAGGCCGCACCTTCGCTGATGCCGGGCAGGAAGATCTCCCACACGCCGGTCGCCCCCCGCCTGCGCATCGGCGCGCGCCGCCCGTCCCAGGCGTTGAAGTCGCCGACGACCGAGACGCGTCGCGCATTCGGGGCCCAGACCGCGAAATGCGTGCCCCAGATGCCCTCATGCTCCATCACATGCGCGCCCAGCACCTGCCAGTAGCGATTATGCGTGCCTTCGCCCAGCAGGTATTCGTCCATCTCGCCCAGCACGGGGCCAAAGCGGAACGGATCCTCATACTCCCAACTGCGCCCCTGCCCGCTGGCCTCTAGCCGGTAGGGCGCGCCGGGCGGAAACTCGCCCGCGAACAGGCCCGCATGGCCCGCCACCGGGGAGAGCGGCCAGTCAGAGGCGCCGCGCGCCACCATCGCGCTCGCATGCGGATCAAAGGCGACGAGGCGACCTTGTTTGCCCCGATGACACGGCCCCAGAACGGCGAACGGATCATCGAGCCTGCCCGATGTGATGGCATCCGCATCTGCTGCAGATAACCAGGGGGGTGCGGGTGTATCGGAGACTGCCATGTGATCAGAGACTAACGAAGCTTCTCTGAAAAACAACAGCCTGATACGCGGCCCCGGGATTCGGGGTCAGGCGAATTTCCGGTCGCGTGCGGGGTCCATGGTCAACGGTGTGACGCCCCAGACCTGATCCATGTAGTCGCGGATTGTCCGGTCAGACGAAAACCAGCCCGAGCGCGCCGTGTTGAATGCGGCCATGCGCATCCATTGGTCCTGATCGTGCCATGCGGCATCGGCGCGGCTCTGGGCATCCCAGAACGCATCAAAATCCGAACAGACGACGAAAAAGTCATGATGATGCAGATTATCCACCAGCCCCGCATAGCGCGCCCCGTCGCCGTCGGAGAAGACGCCCGTGGCGATCTGGTCCAGCGCCTCGGCCAGACGCGGGCTGCCCTCGATGGCGCGGGCGGCATGCCCCTCGATCTGGCGGCGGGCGACGACCTCTTCGGCGGTCATGCCGAACAGAAAGAAGTTCTCGGCCCCCACACATTCGCGGATTTCCACATTCGCCCCGTCCAGTGTGCCGATGGTCAGCGCCCCGTTCATGGCGAATTTCATGTTGCCGGTGCCCGAGGCTTCCTTGCCCGCAGTCGAGATCTGTTCGGACAGATCGGCCGCCGGGATCAGCCTTTCGGCCATCGAGACATTGTAATTCGGCGGATAAACCACTTGCAGCAGATCGCGCGTGACCGGATCGGCATTGATGACGCGGGCGACATCATTGATCAGGTGGATGATTTCCTTGGCCATCACATAGCCGGGCGCGGCCTTGCCGCCGAATATCTTGACGCGCGGCGCCCATGCCCCACCCGGATTGGCGCGGATCGCATTCCACAGCGCGATGGTCTCGAGGATGTTCATGTGCTGGCGCTTGTATTCGTGGATGCGCTTGATCTGGATGTCGAACATCGCCTGCGGGTTCACATTCACACCCTGCGCATCGCGCAGCCAGTCGGCCAGCGCCACCTTGTTGGCCTGCTTGGCGCTGGCATATTCCGCCATGAAGCCCGCATCCGCGATATGGGGTTCCAGCTCTTGCAGCCGTTCCAGATCGGCCACCCAGCGCGGCCCGATC
>PXES01000243.1 GCA_003564655.1 Paracoccaceae bacterium | reverse complement strand
TGGGTGCAGCCGGATTCGGTGCGCGCGCCTGTCGCCTGCCGTCAGGCGCGGGATGCGGGCGCGGCACGAAGCCGCTCAGCCAGCCTCCGCGCGCCGCAGCCGCATCAGCCCGGCATGCAGCGCGCCATTCGCCGCGACGATCCCCGGTGCGCGGGTCTGGCCGTCCCCGAAGCGCAGCGCAGCGCCAGTGCCATCGCTGACCGTGCCGCCAGCCTCGGCCACTAGCAGCGCCCCGGCCGCGATATCCCAGTGCCAGGTCGGACGCAGGGTGAGCATCGCATCGAACCGCCCCTCGGCCACCAGCGCCAGCCGCCAGGCGAGCGAAGGGCGAAAATGCCGCTCTAGTTGCGGCACACCACCGGGCCAGAAATCCCGCGCGAGTTGCGCGCGCGTCACCAGCGCCGTCGCCCCGTCAAGCCGCTTGCGCGCGCCCACGGCCAGCGGCGCATCGTTCAGATGCGCGCCGCGTCCCGCCGCTGCCGTGTAGCACAGCCCGGCAAGCGGCAGATACACCACTGCCGCGACCGGCACGCCGTCCGCCAGCACGGCCAGCGCATGCGCGAAGCCGCTTGACCCGTCCAGAAAGGCACGGGTCCCGTCGATAGGGTCTACGATGAAGCTGCGTGGTCCCCGCGCAGCGAGCGGGGGGCTTTCTTCGGACAGCCATCCATAGCCAGGTCGCGCGGCCAGCAGCCGAGCGCGCAGCATGGCGTCGATCTCCAGATCCGCGGCTGTGACCGGTCCCTGCCCCTGATCCTTCTCCCAGCTTTCCGGACCGGTTCCGAAATGGCGCCTTGCGATCTCGCCCGCCTCCCATGCGGCCTCGACCAGCAGCGCCAGATCGTCACTCGCCGGCAAGGGTCAACCCCTCGACCAGCAGCGAGGGCACGACACTCGACAGATGCGGGCGCGCGTCATTGGCAGGAATGATCCGCGTGAGCATGTCGCGCAGATTGCCGGCGATCGTGCATTCATTGACAGGATAGGCGATCTCGCCGTTCTCGACCCAGAAACCGCTTGCGCCGCGCGAGTAATCGCCCGTGGTGGGGTTGATGGTCGAGCCGATCATCGAGGTCACCAGAAGCCCCGTGCCCATCTCGGCCAGCAACTCGGCCTGCGAGCGCGCGCCCTGCGTCAACACCACATTCGAGGTCGCGGGCAAGGGCGGCGCCGAGGTGCCGCGCACGGCATTGCCGGTGCTCGGCAGCCCCAGCTTGCGCGCCGTGGCAAGGTCGAGCACCCAGCCCTGCAAAACGCCGTCAGCGACAAGATCGCGCGGCACGCAGGCCAGCCCCTCGGCGTCAAAGGGGCGCGATCCTCCGCAGCGCACCCGCAGCGGCTCTTCACGCAGGCTGATGCCGGTGGGCAGAACCTGTGCGCCCATCTCGTCGCGCAGCCAGCTTGATCCGCGCGCAATGGCGCGCCCGTTGATCGCGCTTAGCAGATGACCGATCAGGCTCGCAGCAATACGCTCGTCATAGAGAACCGGAAAGGCACCGGTGCGCGGTCTGCGAGCCCCCGCCCGCGCGGCTGCGCGCGCGCCCGCCAGATGGCCCACCTCTTCGGCCTCTGGCAGATCGGCCCGGAAGACGCGGCTTTCGGCGCACCAGTCGCGCTCCATCCCCGTGCCGGTGCCGCTGATCGCGACGCAGGAGATATGCGACGACCCGCGCGCGTAGCCGCCGCGGAACCCGTTGCTTGCCGCAAGCCACACGGCCTGCGTGCCATAAGCGGCCGAGGCTGACTGCACCTGCGCCACACCCGCAACGCCGAGTGCCGCAGCCTCGGCGCGTTGGGCCAGTTCCTGCAACTCTGCCGGGGCGGGCTCGGGCGCGGGGTCCAGAAGCTCCAGACCCGCCGCATCGCGCTGTGCGGCAAGTTGGTCGGGGTCGGCCAGCCCGGCATGCGGGTCTTCGGGGGCCTCGCGCGCCATCGCAACGGCGCGCCGCGCCATCGCCTCGAGTGTCGCGGGCCGTTGGTCGGACGAGGCGATGCAGGCCTGCCGCTGTCCGACGAACACGCGTAATCCCAGTTCCAGCCCCTCGGCGCGCTCGGCCTGTTCCAGACCGCCCTTGCGAACGTCGAGAGAAACCGATCGGCCTTCGATCACGATCACATCGGCAGCGTCGGCCCCGGCCTCTCGCGCTGCGGCCAGCAGCAGGTCGGCCACCGGCTCCAGTGTCGCTGTCAGTTGCGCCTCTGCCATCGGGTCCCCATTCGCTGCCTAGCGCCTTCGATCTAATGCGCGCCTGAGCAAATGAAAATGCCCGCCCCGGTATTTTCAGGGCAGGCTTGCCGACAGGGCAATACGGGCCTTGCCCCTTACCTTTGCAGAAAGCCCACCGCACGCCTTGTCAGATGCGCATGCAAGACGACGGAATTCGCGTGCGGCTGATCCTTCGCGTGACGCGCTGGCGACGACGCGCCAGACCCCGTCACCGAATTCAGCCGTTGGAAGCAGCCACTTTCAGCCGCCGCGCGCCGCGCCCGCCGCCGCCGGAATGCGTGTCCATGAATTCCATCACCAGAGGGCGGATGTTGTTGCGCCACGACTTGCCCGCGAAGATGCCGTAATGCCCCGCGCCGGGCTCGAGGTGGCTGGCCTTTTGCGACTCGTCCAGACCGGTCAGCACATCCAGCGCTGCCAGGCACTGGCCGGGGGCGCTGATGTCATCCTCCTCGCCCTCGACGACTTTGACCGCGACCCGCGTGATGCTGGCGAAATCGATCAAGTGGCCGTCCACAACGAAGGCATTGCGCGCGATCTCGCGGTCCTTGAAGATGCGCTCGACCGTCGAGAGGGAGAATTCCGCGGTCATGTCCATCACGGCGAGATATTCGTCATAGAAGCGGTAGTGCTTGTCGCGCTCGCCCGCCTCGCCGCGCGCCTCGGCGGTGATCTTGTCCGAAAACGCCTGCGCATGGCGTTCCAGATTCATCGAGATGAAACCGCCCAGTTGCAACAGCCCCGGATAGACCAGCCGCCCGACGCCCTTGTATTTGAAGCCCACGCGCTGGATCGCCAAATGCTCGAGTTGCCCCATCGTCACCCGGCGCCCGAAATCCGTGACCTCGGTCGGCGCGGCATCGGGATCAACAGGGCCGCCGATCAGGGTCAGGGTCAGGGGCTGCGCGTCGGGGTCCTGCTCGGCCAGATAGGCGGTCGCGGCCAGTGCCAGCGGCACGGGCTGACAGACCGCGATGACATGCGTGTCGGAGCCCAGATGGCGCATGAAGTCCGCCAGATAGAGGGTGTAATCCTCGATATCGAACTTGCCTTCCGAGACGGGGATATCGCGCGCGTTGTGCCAATCCGTGACCCGGACCTCGCAATCGGGCAGAAGGCTCGCCACGGTCGAGCGCAGCAGAGTCGCGTAATGCCCCGACATCGGCGCGACCAGCAGCACGCGGCGTTGCTTTTCAGGGCGGCCATGCACCCGGAAGCGCAGCAGATCGCCGAAGGGGCGCGCAATCTCGACCACTTCCTCGACGATGTGATCGCGCCCGTCCTCGGCCACGACCGATGTGATGCCCCAGTCGGGCTTGATGACCATGCGCGCGAAGCTGCGCTCGGTCACACGGCCCCATGCGGAAAAGATCTTGAACATCGGGTTGGGCACCATACCCCAGATCGGATAGGACGCGAAGGCGCGTGCCGAAGCCCCCATCCATTCATTGGTGTTGCGCATCGACTCCATCAAGTCGTAGGTCGCCATACCCTTCATGCCAGTCCTCGATCTTTCGCAGCGGGGCCGGCTGGCCCAATCGCTGCTTTAATTCATGACGTGTCAGCGTTAAGATTGTATATGCGATTTTGCTGCACGTGCGAAGAATAGGGGGGAATTCGTTGCATGACAACTTCGGAATATGACGACGACCAAAAAGTCGAACGCATGAAGGCAAATATGGCACGGATCGAGGAGCTGAGCCATCGTCTGACCGAGGCTCTGGCCCAGCGCGAGGTCACCCGCCCCACCCTTCAGGCCCCCGACTCGGACATGTTTCTGCACGCCGCAACGGCCTACTGGACAGAGATGGCGCGCAACCCCTCCAAGGCACTGGAACTGCAACTCGACTACTGGGGCAAGGCGCTCAAGCATCATGTCGAAGCGCAAGAGGTTTTGGCGCGTGGCAAGCTGCAGGCGCCCGAAGACCAGACCCCGGACGACCGGCGCTTCTCCAACCCCTTGTGGAAATCGCACCCCTATTTCAACTATTTCAAGCAGCAATATCTCATCGCGTCCGAAGCGATGCATGATGCGGTCCAGTCGCTCGAGACGGTCGAGCCGCGCGAGAAGCGCCGTCTGCAATATTTCACCCAGCAGATGGTGGACATGATGGCGCCCACCAACTTTCTTGCCACCAACCCCGACGCGCTGATGAAGGCGGTCGAGACCGAGGGCGAGAGCCTCGTGCGCGGACTGGAAAACCTGGTGCGCGACATCGAGGCCAACAAGGGCGAGTTGATGGTCTCGCTGGCCGACAAGGACGCGTTTACTGTGGGCGAGAACCTTGCCACCACCCCGGGTAAGGTCGTGTTCCGCAACCGGCTGTTCGAACTGATCCAGTACACGCCCACCACCGAGCAGGTCTACCGCACGCCGCTGGTTATCTTCCCGCCCTGGATCAACAAGTTCTACATCATGGACCTCAAGCCCCAGAACAGCCTGATCAAGTGGATTGTCGATCAGGGCTATACGCTGTTCGTCGTCTCATGGGTGAACCCCGATGCAGAGTATTCGGATGTCGGTCTCGATACCTATGTCGAGCAAGGCTACGCCGAGGCGATACGCGTTGCGCGCGAGATCACGGGCGAGAAGCAGGTCAACACCATCGGCTACTGCATCGCGGGCACGACGCTGGCGCTGACACTCGCGCTGATGAACAAGCGCAAGGACAAGTCGGTGCGCTCGGCCACCTTCTTCACCACGCTGACGGATTTCTCGGATCAGGGTGAGGTCGGTGTTTTCCTCGAGGATGATTTCGTGGATGGCATCGAGGCCGAGTGCACCGACAAGGGCTACCTCGACAGCAAGTTCATGTCGCGCACCTTCTCTTTCCTGCGCTCGAACGACCTGATCTACGGCCCGGCGATCCGCAGCTACATGATGGGCGAGGCGCCGCCCGCCTTCGACCTGCTTTACTGGAACGGCGACAGCACCAACCTGCCAGGCCCCATGTGCGTGCGCTATCTGCGCGAGTTGTGCCAGCAGGACCGCTTCGCCAGTGCGCGCTTCACCATCTGCGGCGAGGAGGTCAGCATCGCAGATGTGAAACACCCGCTCTGCGCCGTCGCCTGCGAGACGGACCATATCGCCGCCTGGCGGTCGAGCTTCCGCGGGATCACCAAGATGGGCAGCCGCGACAAGACCTTCTTCCTGTCGCAGTCGGGGCATATCGCCGGGATCATCAACCCGCCCAGCAAGAAGAAATACGGCCATTACGCCGGCCCCGACCCGCAGGGCACGCCCGAAGAATGGCAAGACGCTGCCGAGTTCCACGATGGCTCATGGTGGCCGCGCTGGGAGGCCTGGCTGCGCCGGCGGTCGGGCGCCAAGGTCGCACCGAGAAACCCCGGTGATTCGGACTATCCGGCGCTTGTCGATGCCCCCGGAACCTATGTGGTCAGTTCGAAAATCGACGCTGTCGCATAGGCTTGGTCGCGCTTGCAGAAAAAATGCTGCGGTGCAGAAAAAATCCTTGAAATGCTGCAGCGCAGCATGCATATTCTGTGGGTAAGCAGAGACCGGATGATCTGGCCTGCCCCGCGCAACGAAATTCAAGGAGACATGCCATGACCAAGAACCCCGACTACACCAAGATGATGAAAGACATGATGGGCTCCATGCCGATGGACATGAGCGCCATGCAGGACATGTTCAAATCGCAGGCCGCCCTGGCCGAGAAGATGAGCAAGGTCGCTCTGGAAGCCGCCGAGAAATCGACCGAAGTCTCGACCAAATGGACCAAGTCCACGCTGGCGAAAGTCGGTGAAGTGTCGACCGGGAAGGAAGACCCGGCCGACTATTCCAAAGCCATGACCGATTTCGCATCGTCCTCGGCCGAGATGACCGCCGAGCACATGGCCGCCTTCGCCGAGATCGCGAAGAAGGTCCAGATGGACACGGTCGAACTGCTGATGGCTGCTGGCAAGGACATGCAGGAAGAAACCGCTGCCGCTGTCAAGAAAGCCACCGACACGGC
>PXES01000050.1 GCA_003564655.1 Paracoccaceae bacterium | reverse complement strand
TCGGCAATCGCCTGCGCCATCCCGCGCATCAGCGTCGGGTAGAGATCGGCGCCCGGGTCGACCATCACGCCAGCCGGGTCGAGCGTCTCGCCCACGCGGACTTCAGTGCCCTCGACCACCACATCGACATAGCGCGAGGAGTGGTTGACCTCGGGGAAGATGCAGACCGCGCCACCCTCGGCCAGGTCCGCGCGCAACTCGCTCAGCCGCTGTGCACCCGGCGCGGCGGCATCGCCCAGCGCGATGGTGCCCGCAACATTCACGCCGAAAGCATGCGACAGGTAGCCATAGGCGTCATGGAAGACGACGATGGGGCTGTCGCCCACGGGGTCGAGGATCCCGGCCACCTCGTCGCGCAGTGCGGCGATCGTCTCGCGCGCGGCGGCGGCATTGGCGGCGTAGGTCTCTGCATTGTCGGGGTCGCGCTCCGACAGTTCCGCCGCGATCACGTCGAGCCAGACCTTTGCATTGGCCGGATACATCCAGGCATGGGGGTCGAGCCCGTCATGGCTGTGATCATCATGGGCGTGCCCGTGATCATCGTGGCCGTGGTCGTCATGGGAATGCCCGTGGTCGTCGTGGCCGTGGTCGTCATGGGAATGCCCGTGATCATCGTGGCCGTGGTCGTCATGAGAGTGGCCGTGGTCGTCGTGGCTATGGTCGTCATGGGAATGCCCGTGATCATCGTGGCCGTGGTCGTCATGAGAGTGGCCGTGGTCGTCGTGGCCATGGTCGTCATGGGAATGCCCGTGATCATCGTGGCCGTGGTCGTCATGGGAATGGCCGTGGTCGTCATGGCCGTGATCGTCATGAGAATGGCCGTGATCGTCATGGCCGTGGTCGTCATGAGAATGGCCGTGGTCGTCATGGCCGTGATCGTCATGAGAATGCCCGTGGTCGTCGTGCCCGTGATCGTCGTGGGAATGCCCATGATCATCATGGCCATGGTCATGATCATGCGAATGACCATGCGCGAAGTCCTGGCGGTGCAGCCCGTCTGCCTCGATCAGCGTGATGATATCGGCGCGGGTTTCGGTCCCGGTCAGGGCGCGGGCTAGCCAGGGCGTGAATTCCGGGCCGACCCAGAACACCAGATCGGCCTCGGACAGCGCCTGCGCCTGGCTGGGGCGCAGCTGGAAGGAATGCGGATCGCCGCCCTGATCCAGCAGCAGCGTTGCGCCGCTGTCATCGCCCATGACCATCGAGACCAGCGAATGCGTGACCTGGAAATCGGTCACGACCTTCAGATCATGTGCGGCCAGCGGGCTGCCCATCATCGCGCAGGCAAGCGCAATCGAATAGCGCATGGCGTCCTCCTTGAGTTACGTCGTTTCACGGCTTATGATATGTTATATAATAACAGTCAAGGCAAGTGGCGGACCGGGTCTCGCATCCGCGCCACGGATCGGCTATTTCATGGGACACCCAGCGACGAGACGCGTGATGAGTGATGAGACTGCCGCCTTCTGCTGCCCCGACCACAGCGGCGCCGCCCCGGCCGAAGCGATCCTTGCCGCCGCCGAGGACAAGGCACGCGCGCGCGGGTTGCGGCTGACGCCGGTGCGGCGGCGCACGCTCGAGATCCTGCTTCAGGCACATGGTGCGCTGGGGGCCTATGACGTGCTCGAACGCCTCGCCGCCGAGGGGTTCGGCACCCAGCCCCCCGTGGCCTACCGGGCGCTGAATTTCCTTGTCGAGAACGGGCTTGCCCATCGTATCCGGCGGCTTAACGCCTTTACGGCCTGCACCCACCCGGGCCATGACCACCGCGCGGCCTTCCTGATCTGCGAGACCTGCGAGCGCGTGACCGAGGCTGCGGCGCCCGACCTCTCGAAGGCGCTGGGGGCAGCGGCGGCGCAGGCGGGTTTCACGGTCGAGCGGGTGACGGTCGAGGCGGTGGGCCGCTGCCGCGCCTGCACGCAGGCCCGCGCATGAGTCTGATCGCGGCGACGGGGCTGGCGGTGCGCTATGGCGGGCGGCGGGTGCTGCACGACATCGACTTTGCCATCGCCCCGGGCGAGATCGTCACCATCGTCGGGCCGAACGGTTCGGGCAAGACCAGCTTTCTGCGCGCGCTGCTGGGGGTGGTGCCGCCCGCAGCGGGGCGGGTGACGCGCGCGCCGGGGCTGCGGCTGGGCTATGTGCCGCAGCGCCTGCATCTCGACCCCGGTCTGCCGCTGCCGGTCGGGCGCTTCCTGTCGTTGCCGCGCCGGGCGCCGCGTGACCGGATGGTCGCGGCCCTGGCGCAGGTGGGCTTGGGCGATCTGCGCGGGCAGGACATGGCCACGCTTTCGGGCGGGCAGTTCCAGCGCGTCCTGCTGGCGCGCGCGCTGCTGGGGACGCCCGATCTTCTGCTGCTGGACGAGCCGACGGCGGGGCTCGACCAGCCGGGGGTGGCGAGTTTCTACCAGCTCATCGAAGAGGTCCGGCGCGAGACCGGCTGCGCCGTGCTCTCGGTCAGTCATGACTTGCATGTGGTGATGTCGGCCTCGGACCGGGTGGTGTGCATCAACGGCCATATCTGCTGCGAGGGGGCACCGCAGGTGGTGCGCGAGGCGCCCGAATACCGCGCGCTGTTCGGCTTCGGGACGGGCGGCGCGCTGGCGCTCTACCAGCACGATCACGACCACGACCATGACCACGCGCATGATCATGACCATGCGCCGACACACTGAGCCGTTGCGCCCCGCTGCGCCATATCCATGCGCGGTGCGCCGGGCGGGGCAGCGCCCGCGCGCGGAGCCCACCCACCCGCCCATGCTCCGCGCACGGGCGCTGCATCGCGCCACGCCGTCGGATCGCGGCAAGGTGTCGTCGCGTCCCCCTGGACCAGATGCGCCGCGCCACCCTCTGCTTCGCCTGCGCGGCACGCAAATCAGCGCCCGCGCGCGGGGTGGAGGGCCCCGAGCGGGCGCCTTCCCCGCCCCGGACCGTCGCCGCCGGAGGCGCCATGCTCGATGACTTCCTGACCCGCGCGTTGCTGGCGGGGCTCGCTGTCGCCATCGCCGCCGCGCCGCTGGGCTGTTTCGTCGTCTGGCGGCGCATGGCCTATTTCGGCGATGCGACCTCGCACGCCGCCATCCTCGGCGTGGCGCTGGCGCTGGGCTTCCAGATCAGCATCTTCCTCGGCACGCTGCTGGTCGCGCTCGTCATGGCGATGATCGTCTCGACGCTCGCGGGGCGCGGCTGGGCGATGGATACCACGTTGGGCGTGCTGGCGCATTCGGCGCTGGCGCTGGGTCTGGTCGCAGTCTCTTTCCTGCCGGCCGTGCGGGTGGACCTCAGCGCCTATCTCTTCGGCGACATCCTGGCTGTGGCGCGCACCGATCTTGCCGTGATCGTCACCGGGGCTGCGCTGGTGCTGGGGCTGATCCTGTGGCGCTGGTCGGCGCTGTTGACGGCGACGCTCAGCCACGATCTGGCCCATGCTTCGGGGCTTGCGCCGGATCGCGAGCGGATGGTGCTGACCGTGGCGCTGGCCATTGTCGTGGCTGTGGCGCTGAAGATCGTGGGCGCGTTGCTGATCGCCGCGCTGCTGATCATCCCGGCGGCGGCGGCGCGCAATCTGGCGCGTAGCCCCGAGAGCATGGCCGCCGCCGCGGCGCTGATCGGGGCGGCCTCGGTCTGGGGCGGTCTGCGCCTGTCGCTTGTTCACGATACGCCCTCTGGCCCGTCCATCGTGGTCATTGCAGCGGCGATCTTCCTTGTCACCACGCTCGGCGCGGGCCTCGCCGCACGTCTGCGCGCGCGCTGAGCGCGGGCAAGCGCCCTCGGGCCGTGCCCACCCACCCACCCGCACGGCCCGAGGGCGCTTGCGGCGCAGCCACTGCCGATACGCGGTGATCGGCCGGGCGTCGTGTCGGCCCGGCAGCCTGCAACACGGTGCCGCCGGTCGCGCGGGCGGACATGCGCGCGCGTGACCTAGATGAGTAGCGGCAGATAGGCGATGAGCACCAGCACGAGGATCAGCACGGCCAGATAGGGCAGAACCGCCCTGGCGATCCGTTCCAGCCCCAGCCCGGTCACCGAGGATGCCACATAGAGGTTGATCGCCACAGGCGGCGTGATCATCCCGATGGCCAGCCCGACCACGATGATGATGCCGAAATGCACCGGATCAATCCCCAGCTGCACCGCCAGCGGCAACAGGATCGGGGTCAGGATGATCAGCGCCGAAGCCGTCTCGATGAAGATGCCCGTCAGCAGGATCAGAAGCAGGATCAGCGCCAGCAGCATCCAGGTGTTGGTGGACAGCCCGAGCACGGAACTGGCGATGGCAGAGGGCACCTGCCAGCTTGACAGTGCCCAGCTCAGCGCCGCCGAGGCCGAGATCACGATCATGATCACCGCCGTGGTCACGCCCGAGCGGATCAGCACATGATACAGGTCGCGCAGCGACATGTCGCGATAGATGAACAGCGCGACGAGAATCGCATAATTGACGGCGATCACGGCCGCTTCCGATGGCGTGAAATAGCCCGAAAAGATGCCGCCGAGGATGATCACGGGCGTCATCAGCCCCCAGAACGCGGCGCGAAAGCTGCGCCAGATGGTGCGCAGCGAAAAGGCAGCGCCGCGCGGATAGGCCCGCCGGTAGCCCTGCACCAGCGCGATGGCCATCAGCCCCACGCCCATGGCGATGCCCGGAATGATGCCCGCCAGGAACAGCCGCGCGACCGACTCCTGCGCGATGACAGCATAGATGATGATCGGCACCGAGGGCGGGATCACCACACCGATGGTGCCGCTGGCCGCGATCAGGCTGGCCGCCGAGGCCGGGTCGTAGCCCTTGCGTTTCAATTCCGGGATCAGGGTCGAGCCGACCGCTGCCGTGGTGGCCGCGCCAGACCCGGAAATCGCGGCGAAGAACATCCCCGCCAACACCGACACGATGGACAGCCCGCCGCGCAGGAACCCCAGCAGCGCCTCGGCCAGCGCCACCAGCCGCGCGCTGACCTGTCCCTTCGACATGATGTCCCCGGCCAGGATGAACATCGGGATCGCCACCAGCGCGAAGGAGTTGATGCCCTGGAACATCTGCTGCGGCATGACCAGAAGCGGTGTGCCGGCCTGGTCGAGCGCGATCATCGTGCCGGCGCCGATGGCCACCGCAATCGGCACCCCCATCGCCAGAAACAGCACGAAGAGCGCGAACAGAAGCAGGCTCATTGCCCCGCGCCCCCTTGCATCGGCACCTTGCCGCCCGCAAGCAGGCGCAGCAGATCCGACAGCGCGAACCACGCCATCAGCGCCGCGCTGAGCGGGATCACGCCATAGACCCGCCCCATCGACAGGCGCAGCGCGGCCGAGCGCTGGCGGCCCTGCGTGCCCATATAGTCCAGCCCCACCTTGACCAGCGCCAGCATGAAACCGATGGCCACGACACAGGCCGCGATGCGCAAAAGCCGCGCATAGCCCGGCGGCAGGGCATCGACCAGCGCGCCCACGGCGATATGGCGATGCTGCTGCCAGGCCAGCGCGGCCCCGAGAAAGGTGATCCAGATCACCAGAAAGCGCGAGACCTCTTCGGTCCAGCCCAGCGCCCGGAAGAACAGCCGCGAGCCCACCTGCAACGAGATCGCGACGATCAGCGCCGCCATCAGGAAAAAGAGAACGGGGCGGAGCACCGCCCCGATCCCCTTGTCGATCAGGTCAAGCGCGCGCAGCACTTATTCGAGCGCCGACAGGATCCGGCCCAGATACTCGCCATAGGCATCGCCATAGCGCTCGTAGATGGGCTGCGCGGCCTCCTGAAACGCGGCGAGGTCGGCATCGTCAATGATCTCCATGCCGCGTTCGCGCAGTTCGTCAAGCTGGCTTTCCTCCATCTCCATGTTGACCTGGCGCACATGGGCCGAGGCTTCGCGCGCCGCCTCGACCAGCACCTCCTGCGCGGCCTCGGGCATTTCGTCCCAGACGCCTTGCCCCATCACGAAGATCGCCGGCGAATAGGTATGGCGCGAGAGCGTCATGTAGCCCTGCGTCTCATCCAGGTTGAACGAGTGGATCACGCCCACCGGGTTTTCCTGCCCGTCGATGGTGCCCTGCTGCATGGCGGTCAGCGCCTCGGTCCAGGCCATCGGCTCGGCATTGGCGCCAAGCTCGCGGAAGGTATCGACATAGACGGGGTTTTCCATCACGCGGATGCGCATCCCGTCGATGTCACCGGGCTCGCGCACGGGGCGCTGGCTGTTGGTCAGGTTGCGAAAGCCGCGCTCGGCATAGGCCAGACCCT
>PXES01000131.1 GCA_003564655.1 Paracoccaceae bacterium | reverse complement strand
CCCGAGATCAGGCTGCCTTCGATGTGCCGGCGACCTGTGACCCAGCAGTCGCATCCGCTTCCTGCGAATACATTTTCGGAATGGCTTTGGCGGCAAGAAGCAGATTGGAGGCGGTCATGGGGCGACCGAAGAAATATCCCTGACCCTCACGGCACCCCATGTCTTTGAGAAGGTTCGCCGCTGGAGCATCCTCGATGCCTTCAGCGATCACGGAAATGCCGAGTGCGCGTGTGAGGTCGATCACGGAACGCACGATCACGCTGTCTTGTGGGTTCTTTTCGATCTCCATGACGAATGACCGATCGATCTTCAGGCAGTCGATCGGGAAGCGTCTCAGGTGGGTAAGACTCGCATAGCCCGTTCCGAAGTCGTCGAAAGCGATGCGAATGCCGGCACGGCGCAACGCCGCGAAAGTCTCTATTGTTCGCTCATCATCGGCTAGAAGGATGTTCTCGGTCACTTCCAATTCCAGCAGGTGCGGAGGCAATCCGGTGGTGTGCAAAATGTCGAGCACTGTCGATGTCAGATCGCCGCTGCGAACTTGAAGGGGCGCAAGGTTGACGCCGATGCGTAGCGGCAAACCGGCGGCAACCCATTGCGCTCCTTGACGGCAGGCCTCCTCGATAGTCCATTGTGCAATCGCAGCGGCGTGAGCTGACTCGATCGCGATCTCGATAAAGGCCGCGGGAGGTAGCAGACCGCGTGTCGGGTGGTCCCATCGAATCAACGCCTCTGCGCCGATAATCGCATTGTCCGCGAGATCGACCTGCGGCTGGAAATACAATACGAACTCGCCGCGCACGAGCGCTTCGCCTAGTTCTGCCTCGAGCGCACGGCGATCATCAACCTTCTTTCGTAGTTCCTGATCGAAAGTGGAAAAACCGTCGGCATTCCCAGCTTTCGCGCGATACATCGCAAGGTCGGCGTTGTTCAGCAGCTCGCTGACGCTTGAGGAGTCCTGAGGATAGCGCGCAATTCCAAGAGAGGCTGAAAACAACAGCGGGCGGCCCAAAATTTCAAGCGGCCTCTCTTCCAGGATCCGCAGAAATTGCCGGGCGAGAATTTCCGCACGTTCCTCACCCTCTGGTTCACGCAGGACGACAGCGAATTCATCTCCGCCGAGCCGTGCGATAAGATCGGAACTGTCGACAAGCCCGGTCAAGGTCTCCGCCACGAAGCCGAGTACTTTGTCTCCGACGCTGTGCCCGAAGCTATCGTTAATTTCCTTAAAGCCGTTCAGATCAATGGCGATCAAGGCGATCGAGGACTCTGCTTCCGGCGCGCCTAGCGCCTTTTGAAGAAAGTCGTTCATCTTGTTGCGATTGGCGACGTTCGTTAACGTGTCGTATTCCGCAAGCCGCCGGATGCGCTCGGCCTCACGTTTTCTGACCGTAATATCTCTGACGACGATGCCGTATTGCAGGCTTGCCTCCGGTGTCTCCCACTGGGACAGGCAGAGCTCAATTGGAAAGACCTCGCCGGTCACCCGAACAGCCGTGCATTCCAATGCTTCACCCGGAGTAATCCGATGAAGAAACGAAGCATCGGTCGCTTTCGCGTCGCGCCCGTCGCTCTCCCCGATGACACGGGATATCGGCATGCCAATCATTTCCCTGGCGCCGTGGCCGAAGATACGGCTGGCCGCGCTGTTCCAGACGGTCACTTCACCGCTGGCATTGGTGCAGATCAGACCGTCTCCAATCGACATGGCGATCTGGTCAAAGCGTTGCTGTGCGGAGTTCTCAATCAGACGCCCGAACCCGATCTCGTCGATTGCGAGAGCAGCGAGATAGACCAAAATCATGACGTGAGCAAACGCGGTTTCAATGACGAGGGCAAAATGCGCCTGAACAAGAACCGCTGAGGTCTCTATTGCAATAGATATACCAAGAAGTATCGCCGTATGGCGAAACATAAACCGATGCTTCCAGAAGCGCACCGTTACTGTCATCAGGAGAGCGAGGCAGATTCCGAAAAGCCATCCAGGGATGGTTTCAAGAGTACGGCCCTGGATCAAGGTCTCTGCTGCGAGCATTTGCAGGACCGCGCCGGGAATGATATTGCCGCCCGGGACGTTGAACCGGTCGCCGAGTTCGATTGCAGTCGCTCCGATGATCGCTGCCCGCCCCGCGACCGTCTCTAATGCCTCGGCGCGATGGTTTAGAATATCGATTGCCGAAACCACGGTAAAAGTATTTGGGCGAATACTAAAATCGATGGTCACCGGCGCATCGCCGACCGATTCGAAGCCGGATAGATATCCACCTAACGATGGCAGTTTCTTGCCGTTGAGATCGCCCGTGATCGGGTAGCGGCGGATGACCCCATCTGCGTCGGGAATCATGTTCACCAGAACAGTCCAGGCTCGGAGCTCAAATTCGGGAAGCGGACGGTTGATGTGAAGAATAGTCGCACCGTCGTCATCGATGGCTGGCTGTGCAAAAATCGGAAGAGCGATCCCCGCTTTCGCACCGCCAAACGCCTCTGCCAAGCGACGATCGGCCTCGGGCGTTGATCGAGCGCTGAAGTCGATGTCAAAAACAATATCCGTCGCCCCCGCCTCGTCCAGAGCCTCGATCAGGTTTGCATGAACCTCGCGCGGCCATGGCCATACTCCGATCGCGTCAATGGAGCGAGCGTCGATGGCGACAAGGACGAGATTGTCCGTGGTATCGCGTTGAAACCAATTGAATCGCCAATCGTTCGCCATGTCACGAAGGGGGGTGACAAAGTCGATGATAAAAAGCAAGATAATTGAAGCAATAATTATCCCTTTTTTCACAACACCCTCCGTTTTTCTGAGCAGAAGAAATTCCTCTATCTTACACGAAATTATTCATCGTTTTCTTTATCTTTTTTGTATTTATGTTCATTTCTTTTTTTCTTTCTGCGCATTGCTACTCCGCATGCGACCGCAAATCCTACAAATAAAGGAATCACATTTTCTTTCCGCCACGAAAAAATAGAAAAAAACCAATTGGGCAATACCCCAACACTCTGCGAGTCGTTGCCGAATCTGAAACCGGAATCCGAACCGCCTTCTGTCGCCCTTACCTTCTTTTGCATGCCTGAATCTGACTCAGGCTGAGGCGAAGAGGGGGACTGGCGGAGATTCACTTCGGTGGATGTTGCAACATCCACATCTGGTATGTCTGGCGATCCCAAAGGCACGCCCTGCCTGATTGGCTGGAGGAAGCCAGCCCCGATGACGTGCAAACCCTCGCTCGCCGTTTCGACGACGGCAGACTGTCCCGCGGAGACGAGGCCTGTTTGTCCAGATCGAAACTCCGTAACCTCAACCCGCCCTTCGGCGACCTCGACGAAATTTTTACTCGGGGTGAGTGTCACAGAAAATTCCGTACCCTTGACGACGGCTGCGAGATAGGGCGTCAGCACCTGAAAAGGCCGCACCTGATCATTTTCGACTTCAAAAAGGACCGTGCCTCGCCTTTGCAGGAGAGTAGAATGGCCATTTTTCTTAAAAGTATCGGGAATCGTGACCGTTGAGTTGGGCGTTATCATCATGCTTTCGCCGGCGTGCGTCAGCATAATTCGTCCGTTTTCGCCCGTCCTGATGCCGGTGCCAGCTCGAATTGCCATGCTCTCAGAGAATGACGCAAGGGCAACGCCATCCTCGATCAGTTGGACGTTGCCGGAGACCCGCATGATTGTCCAGGTTCCATCGTGGGCTTGCGCCGCCGTGGTAGCGATGCTGGCAAAGACTAACAAACCGATAGAGCCGACTGGTGATCTCTTTTTTCTCGCAGAGAACGATAGCATCGTCATCGTCGTTCCTCCTTGGGTTTTGATACCTTGATGTAATTTTATGAATATAAGTTTTATATTTAAAATTATTATTTTCTTAAAAAAATGAAAATTTATATATTTATAATAAGTATTTAATAGTAACTTTTTAAAATCGTTACTTGTGTAATAAAGCGTCTTCATTTTTTCCATTCGAGCGTGGCATCATGCGTTACAGGCGCAAATAGATATTTCCGGTTTCGAGCCGGATCCGAGGCACGGCGCTCTTGTTGTAATTTGTCCGAACCGCGACTGCAGAATTTCCCGTGAGCCTGAAAGTATAACCTATAAACTGGCTGAACTCGGCCCCGAGGGCGGTATCTGATGTTCCGGACAGGGAGATATTGTGCCGCGGCAAATATACGGTTCCTTCGAGATCGAGGGAAATTGCACCTGAAACTGTTGCGTCCGCGATGCCGCTCTGTCGATCACCGGAAAATACCAGCCCCTCCATGTCCCCCGATGAAGGGGCTCGCAGGCTAAGGCGGGCGCCGCTCGACATGTCGATGCTTCCCCCTGCTCCGGTCATGTGAATGCCAACACCAGTCCCCGTAATGTTTCCGGAGCCAGTGACCTTCAGCGGACCATCCTTGATTATGTATGTGCCCGATCCAAATGTGACGTCAGAGGCAGAAACTTTAATTCCTCCACAATATCTCCCCGGGTCCAACGTAACTGGAGACGATCCAGAAACCGAAAAATTCACGTAGTCACAGAATTTGGCTTGCGGCTGAACCTTGTTAACCAAAGGGTCCGCGTAGACGTCACAATTTTGAGGGGTAGCCATGACATTTTGCGAGGTTGTGAAGCCGCCGACAACACAGTTACGCATCGCCCGGAGCGCTGCGTTGCTCCCAACGCTCAGTGCCTGGCCTGCCGAAGAGTTGACCCATACTACGCAGGGGGAAGCATCGAGCCCGGCATTCCCCGTGATCCTGATGGCGTTAGATTCATTTGGTGCGAGCGCGATCACGCACACAGGCAGAGAATCAGCGACGACTGCAATCGCCGTTTGGCCGAGCGAAGCGGGAGCACGGCCGATAAGCCTCGAGAAAAAGACATTAGGGGGCTCCTCAATATCGACCTTTATCGCAGTTCCGTCATCTATGATCGTAATAGTGCTCGTAGAATCAGGTCGCGTCTCGCCGATTGCAGTTCTCGCCGCAGCCAGTGCGACCTCTTCCCGTATTTCCTTTTGATCGTAGAAGCGGTCGAGTAGAGCTTTCGCCCCCACGAGAGCGGCTCGGTCAGCGATGACCTGGAGCTCGCCTCGCTGTTTGATCCACCAATTGTAGTCGATTGCGGCTCCTGTGACGGCAGCAATTACCGAAAGGCCAAGACCAAAAATGAGGCTGGTCGAGCCGCTCTTATTTCTAAAAATCTCAACAAGACGCTGCCCAATTTTCATCGTCTCTCCCCCTCGTCTTCGATCAACGAAATCATGCATAACATGCAGACGGTAAAATTTCTGTAATACCAATCTGCATTGAAGTTGACTCGGGCGATTGAAAGAAGCCGCTGACGCGGCATTTTGCGGGGATGTACCGCTTCATGTTGAACTTTCAGCGGGCGGCATTGTCTGACTGAACATTTGAGCAGTGCCCGATCAATCTGCATCGTACCCTGCGGCGGCGAAGTAGTTGGCGCAACCTGCTGGAGTGAAGACGTCGATGAGATTGCCGATGGCGTTCGACAGTCCGCTCTGCAGCCTTTCGCAGAAGCGCCTTGAGTTTGGCGAAAGCGTTCTCGATTGAAATCTGGGCTGTAGGGCGGAAGAATGCGCAGTTCGGCACCGGCTGCTTCGATCGTGGCTGTACAGCCGGGCATTTGTGACTGGAGAGGTCGTCCATGATCACGATGTCACCCGCCTTCAGATCGGGGATGAGGATCTGGCTGACATAGGCTTCGAACCGATCGCCGTTGATGGAGCCGTTCAGCACCATGGGAGCCACCATGCCGTCGAGCCGCAGCCCGGCGACGAGGGTCGTCGTCTTGCGATGACCGTGCAGCAAACGCCAGCTTTCTGTCTGATTATTGCGAATATCATGACACATGCAGACCGGCCGGTTTCAGAGATAACGCTTGGTAACGTGAACGCCCGGAATGGGGCGCATAGCCGCCTTCACTGAGGCCTCATAATTGACAGCCTTCAGAAAGTTGCATTCAAGACGCGAACCAAAATCAAGCCGGATGTCGGCATTATCCATTCATCGTCCAAGGCGGTCAGCCCACCTCAAACCAGCCCACGTTCCGGCTCTGATCTGCGAAAGACGCGAACGCAGCCGATGCCAACTCCTAATTTATATTGCAATTTCAATAAGATACTGGTTCGCATCTTTATTCAGATTGGCGCGCCATTTCCATTTGAAAATGCAAACACCGGGCCGATCGCTTTTGCTGGCGGTCAGATCGTTTTGGTTGACGGTTTTGGTGTCGATAGTCTCGCTCGTGGAATGCCCCAACCGAGCCTGACGGCAATGGCTTGGATT
>PXES01000311.1 GCA_003564655.1 Paracoccaceae bacterium | reverse complement strand
GACCGACTTCCACGCCATCTGCGAGGCCATCTCCGTCCGTGTCGGGGTTGCAGGGGTCAAGCCAGCCGGAGCCCGGGCCCCAGCTGTCACCGATCGTTACCCAGTCCGTGGACCACGAGAGGCGGCTGTAGTTGGCTGTGGGGTCGGG
Organism: Paracoccaceae bacterium; assembly: GCA_003564655.1. GTDB lineage: Bacteria > Pseudomonadota > Alphaproteobacteria > Rhodobacterales > Rhodobacteraceae > Roseinatronobacter. Next base: position 6,184 of record PXES01000311.1, on the reverse strand, counting down.
GTTCAGATCGAGCGGACGCAATCCTCCCGCCGTGACTTCGGCATGGTCGGAGAGCCCATCGCCGTCGGAGTCTGCCATAGCGACGAACGGTCCGTAGGTTGCATATGAGAGACCTGCGGGGGCACAGGACTTGCCGATCTCATACCAGTCAGAGAGCCCATCACCATCGGTGTCCGCGATCAGCGGGTTGGACCACATGCGGGGGTCGGTAAACCCAGCAAAGAACGTGTCGGGGCCATCCCCGTACCCAGTGTCCGCAACCTTGGCCATAGAGAAGCCTGCTGCTTCCGCAGGAGCGACCGATGTGGACACCTCAATGGCATCGCTGACCTTGTCGCCGTCGGTGTCCCAGTGGAGGGGATCTGTGCCGTAGACCATGTGTTCCGGACCGTCCAGCAGTCCATCCCGGTCCATATCGTAGTCCAGGGCGGCCACCGTGGTTACAACCCCGTCATCCTCTGTAGTGGCCAAGACGCTCCATCCCCACAGACCCACCTCTGCACCGTCGGAGAGCCCGTCACCGTCAGTATCCCAGTTGCACGGGTCGGTCCACCCCTCACCTGAGCTGAAGCTGTCCCCGATCGTCACCAGGTCCTCGGACCATGCGTCGCGCGTTGGGGACCGCGCCCCGCCGGCTGTGACTTCCTCGTAATCGGAGAGCCCGTCCCCATCAGAGTCGGCCTTGGCCACGAACGGTCCGTAGGTCATGTAGTCCCCAGTCGGCGAGCAGGACTTGCCGATCTCGTACCAGTCGGAGAGGCCGTCTCCGTCGGTGTCAGCAAGCAGTGGGCTCGACCACATGCGGTGATCTGTGAAGCCTGGGAAGAACGTGTCCGGACAAGGGCCAATGGCGACCGGAAGCGGGCTGACGAACCCGTGCTCCGGGGTGGGGGCAAGGCGCGTTGAGACCTCGATCCCATCCCCCACGCCGTCGCCGTCGGTGTCGGGGTTGCAGGGATCCGTACCGTACATGCTCTCCCACCCGTCCATGAGGCCATCGCCGTCGCTATCGGGGTTGAGAGGGGAGGGACATGCACTCCCTCCGAACCAACCCCCGGCCATGTCGATCTCCTCGCCATCTCCCAATCCATCTCCGTCAGTATCCCATAGTTCAGGATCGGTACCGATGATGTTCTTCTCGATCAGATCATAGAGCCCGTCTCCATCGGTGTCGCTGCAGGCAATGGAGATGTAGATGTCCAGGGCGAGGGAGGCGAGGTCCGTTATGGCTTGTAGAATGTCGCTCAACGGGATCGTTGTCCCGCTGATCACCCCGAACCCAGCGCCAATAATCGGATCGGGGACAAAACCAAAGCCGATGGAAAGCCCGTCCAGCACAAACCCCGCGATCTCTGCATTCCCGCATGCCTTGGTCTGCTGCATCATGATCTCGCGGATGTTGACCGCGTTAGCGGGGGGGCTAGCGGGGTCTCCAGTGGCTCCAGGAGCAACGTAGACCGCCCGGTCGACATTCTCAGAGGCGGTCGAGATCATATGGACACCGAAGCTCTCGTTTGGTTCGTACTGAACGGTGACGTTTGCCATCATAGCGCTGCTGCTACCGCTAAAGGAACACGTTCCGGCCGAGAGCGTGCACAGTGTATCCCCGGAGGAAAGGTCGCTGATCCTCCCTTGGGGGATCGATGGGGTGCCTTTATTGCTTGGATCATCCTTGACTGTAACGGTGCAAGCATACCCAGTCGGCGTCGCCAAGCAGTCAAGCTCCGTCTTGGTGAAACGTCGGTTGATCGCCTGGGCGAAGCCCAGGCCGCTTAGGGCATGGATCCCGTCGTTCGGCTCGTAGACCGCCAGCAGAACATCAAAGTCCCCACTTAGGTCAAGGCGCGTGCGCCAGTAGAGGAACTCAGCCTGAGAGCTGTCCGGTGGCGCGCTCACCAGCGGTGGAACAGGGGGCGAGACTACCCCTTCTCCCGTTGGTGCCAAGGATTTTGTAATTTCGAGCGTTCCGGCCGGAGGAGTTGGGTCAGTCGCGCCGGAGATGTCCGTGACGGTCACAGTGTAGGACTCCGGTTGTTGGACAAGGATGGCCTCGGATGGTCCCTTCCAGGTGACCTCCGTCGGCCGCAGGTTGACCGTCAGGAGCTGATCGCGCGCTCTGCCCTTATGGACGTGGACGTCCTCATCAGCGTAGGTAGCGGTGATCGTGGTCATCCCCGCATCATGCGCTGCCGGTGTGTAGGTAACGGTAACCCGCCCCTCGTGGTCCAATGGCAGGCTGCTTTCTGAGAACGCTCCGTTTTTTCCGCCATCGTCGAACGTCACCGTACCTTGTGGGGTAACTGACAGGCCTGCGGTTGTGTTGTCCTCAACAAGCACCTTGATCGTGATCGGCTGGTTGATGAACGTCGACGGGGGGTCCAGGATGAGCTGCACGTCGGTCGCGCGCTTGATGATCGCCTGCTCGAAACTACCCGTGCTGCCTTTGTGGCTACCGTCTCCTGCGTACACGGCGGTGAATACGTGTGGGGTATCTGCAGCGCTGGCCGGCGTGTAGGTGAAGGTGAACTGGCCGCCGTCGGCCTGGTTCAGCGTGTGTGTCCACAAGATCGGACTGCCTTCATCGTCGGGGTTAACGGTCAGCGTGACCTCACCTGTGGGTACCGATCCCGCGCTTGTGACCGTAACTGTGCCTGTCACAGTGTCACCAACCACCAACGCCGTGTCCGATCCGAAGACGCGGGTTACCGTCGAGCGTTTCTCTACTGTGTGTGTGGCGGTGGCGGTGCTTCCGTTGAAGCCATCATCGCCCGGGTAGGTAGCGGTGATCGTATGTGTGCCCACAGGGATCAGCGTGGTGGTCAACGTGGCCTTGCTCTCGTCCGTGCCCGAGCTGGTGAGCGCCGCGCTGCCCAGCGTTGTGGTACCGACGCTGAATGTGACCGTCCCCGTGGGACTTCCCCTTCCCGTCTCAGCCGTGGCTGTGGCGGTCAACGTGACTTCCTCTCCAACCACGGAAGGATTCGGGGCAGTGGCCAACGTCAGGGTGGTATCTGAAGGGAGCTGGTTCACGTGCAACGCAGTGGAGGCAGCCTTGCCCGCGTGCACCGAAGACCCTGTGTACTCAGCGGTGATGGTGACCGTCGTGCCCGCAGCGCCTGCCGCGGGGGTGTAGGTGACCGAACACATGCCACCAGAGAGGGTGGCGGATGACGGGTTGAAGGTGCCCCCCTTCCCTCCGTCGGCGAAGGTCACCGTACCTGTGGGCTCAGAAGCAGTGCCTGCCGTGGAGTCGTCCTCGACGAGCACGTATACGGCCACGGCCTCACCCACGTCTGCCGTATCCCGACCCAACGTGGCGGCAACGTCAGCGGCCCGTTTGATAACGTCTTGGTAGAATATGCCTTCGCTTGCCCGAAACGCTCCCGTCGGCGTGTATTCAGCCCGCAAGCCGTGGAGAGTAGTATCTCCATCGGCCGGTGTGTACACGAACTCGCAGCGGCCAGCGGCGTCCAGTGTGGCCGTGGAGGTGTTGAGCGCGCCCAGTGCCGAGTTCAGCCGGATCAGTTCGACGGTGCCCGATGGGGTACGCGCTGACCACGGCTCGCTGACCGTGACCACAACAATCGTGGGTTCATGGACCACCACGGGCGTCGGTGACCCCATGACCGTGGTCACCGTGCACCACTCGACGTCGACCGACACACTTCCCTGGGACGCGTTGAACGCATCGGTGTCATCTGGAGCGTATTCGGCCGCAATTTCGTGCGTGGACGTTTCTGCGGAGTCAGGCGTGTAATCGACCGCACAGGAGGAGGTTCCATTCCCGTTGCCCGTCAGGCTGCACGAGGCCGAGGACAACAACCCCGAGCCCGCCGTGATCGAGACATCAACGGTTCCGGTCGGATCAGCTGTGTCGGAAGTGTTGGCGACTGTCACGGTAAGCGTGACCACATCCCCCACGCAGACTGGGTCCGGCGGCGAGACCTGAATCGTCGTGGACGTATTGTCCTGTGCCGCACCCCACACGCCCAACAGGCCACAGGAGAACGCCACGACAAAAATCGAGACCAGCAACCGCCGCGCTCGGCAGAGGGCGCGCCCTGTACCCCTCGTTCCGCAGAAGCATCTCTTCATGTTCGCCCCCTGTCGTGCGGCCCTAGAACACATAGCCCGCACTGAACCCTATGCTGGACATGCCGCCACGCCCGTAGATAATGGGAACGCTGAACTGTACGGGACTCAGGTTCAACGTGAACCGCATTCTAAGGGCAGAGAAGGTCAACCCCTTCTCTGAGTGCCACACGTAGTGTAGACCGTAGCTTGAGGAAAACAGCGCCTGGTTCAAAGTCAACGTGTAGTTCGTGCCGATGACCCCCCGATCGGTCACCCAGTTCCCGGTGAACCCGCACGAACCCCGTGTACGACCGAGCACGAACTGGTAGCGGTACGACCAATTCAAGCTGGCCGAGGAGATCCCCCCACTAGCGTCGAGCTGGATGTTCAGCGTGCCCAGCGTATGCGGTATGTTGAGCGAGAATCCGCCCCACCTTACGCCCGTCGTAGAAACGCTGAACGACGTGCCGAGCATAGCGACTTCGTACAGCACGACGGAGGCGCTGCCGTTGAGTGTCCAGAACGCCGCAGATTTGGGTTCGAACCTGATCCCAATCCCCACCCTTGGCTCGCCGATTGGCCCCCCGCACCAGGGGCAAGGTACACCCAGGCCGGACAGAAACACGTTCACGAATAACCGATCGGGATTCGCCTTGCCCGATAGCGAATAGCCCTTCACGCTTAGCGAACCCGGCTCGGCCCCGAGGCCCAGCTGCACAGTGAGCGGGAGGCCTTCGCCTACCCTTGTGGACAGCGTGATCAGGCTCCCCATAGCGAATTCTTGGTCTCCCAACCCATAGAGGACCGGATCCCCCGGGGGCCAGCCTGGCGGGTCGTACTTGGCATACGGATTGGGAAAGTTGACATCCTGAAACAAACAGTTCCAGCGAACCGTGGAGTTCGTGAACCGCAGCGTGGCATCGAACGCTGCCCCGGCAAACAGTAAGTCCCCGTACGGAATAACCACTGCGTTCGGCAGATTGTGGGCGTCGATCACCGACTCAAAGGGCGTGGCGAAGAGCAATGTCGTCCTCAGCGAATGGCCCGCCCAACTGTATTCCGCGCCTGGCGCAACGTACTCCACCCCTGCAAGGCCGAACACCGTGTTTAAGGAAGCGGCCAGGTTCTCAAACGAACACCTGAGGTTGATCGAAGTGTCAATGTCCCATGCCAGCAAGCTCCACTCGCACGGCGTGTCCAGATAACCGATTCCGTCGATTGTGCAGGGCACCGTTCTCACCGCGATGTTCACGGTGGTGCCGCCGCTTAAGATCCCGCTTGCCCCTGCGCCGATGACGCACCAGACACAGAGAAAAGCGACCAGTAGCGCATACCTCCCGAGAGCCCGCCGCCACCCGCTCCACACAGCCCCGCCCTCCCACCCATCAGTTAACTGCTATTTCAAACGCTCACCATACACCCGGCTACGTGACAAGACAAGCAGCAATAAACACCGATTGGAATTCACTCGGGTTCAAGTATTGCAGACAGAAACGGACCTTCTAAGCACCCCTCTTCTTCCTCAACGACTGTCATGTCGTTGATCGCGGCCCAACCAGAGTGCCACAGGACAATCCCCGCGTACACCGTGGGTTACGGTGGGGCTAGTGAGTTACGCCTGAGCTGAAGCCGTGCTCAAGATGACGTAGGGCACGTTTGTGCCCCCTGTTGAACTGATCAATGTGGCTCAAAGGCCGTACAGTACGAGGGTGGACAGCAGTGCTAGGCTAACTCATGGGGGTGCAGGGGGTCTTCGGCTGCTTTCGGTGATGCCGCTAGCAACACACTCCCCACAAACCACCAGAGCTTCCTGCCGAAACCAGGTACGTAGGGAAGGCCAAAACCATCATAGACATACCAGAGAGCTGGAGTCGTGTCCAGCACCTCAACCGACAGTTTGGTGGTCCCGACGGGATTTGAACCCGTGTCGCCGGGATGAGAGCCCGGTATCCTAGGCCGCTAGACGACGGGACCTGTATCTATTGCGTCCGCATTATAGCCACCTCCTCCACATGTGCTCAACCCGGTCGGCAGCGCTTGTGAGCTATCATTGGTCAGTGGGATGAAAGGAGGAGCAATGAATGGCACGGCGACTGTGTTGGCCGTCGTT
>PXES01000276.1 GCA_003564655.1 Paracoccaceae bacterium | reverse complement strand
TTGCCGATGATCGTCACACCGCTGATCGGCTCGCTGGTGCTCTACTGGATGGTGGACAGTCGCGGGGTCTTGGGCGCCACGCTGCAGACGCTGCTGAATGACCCGACCCTCTCGCTCAGGGCCTCGCCGACGCTCACCTGGATCATGCTGATCGTCTACGGCATCTGGTCCTCGGCGCCCTTCGCCTTCATCGTCTTCTATGCCGGGCTGCAGACTGTGCCCGAGGAACCGCTCGAGGCCGCGATGATCGACGGCGCGTCGCGCTGGCAGCGCATCCGCTACGTGGTCATCCCGCATCTGATGCCGCTCGCGATCTTCATCACGCTGATGCAGCTGATGGACAATTTCCGCGTGTTCGAGCCGATCGTGGGCTTTCAGGCGCAGGCCAGCGCCACTTCGCTGTCGCATAACATCTTCACCTTCCTGCGCGGCGATTCGGCCCAGTTCGGGGCAGCCGCCACCACCTCGATGCTGACCATCTTCGGCGTCGTCGTCCTGCTGACGCCGGTGCTGATCCGCACCTGGCGCGACTTCAACCGCAAGAGGCACTGACATGGCCGCCACGCAACGCCGCTCGCCCCTGCTGGTCACGGTTTCGACCGGGCTGGTGCTCTTGTGGGTCGTCGTCGCCTCGTTTCCGTTCCTGTGGACGCTCTGGGGCAGCTTCAAGGTGCAGGCGGATTTCTTCTCGCTCGCCGACTGGCGCAACGCACTCTACGGCACCTTCACCAACATTCAGACCGGCAGTAATTTCACCGGGCAGGGCTATTCCGGGGCCTGGGTGCAAGAGGAGTTCTGGCGCGCCGCCCTCAACACCTTCATCGTGGTGTTCTGCGTGGTGGTGATCTCGCTGACCTTCGGCACGCTGGGCGGCTATGCGCTGGCGCGCTCGGGGTTTCGCTACACCTTCTGGCTGTTGATGATCGCGCTGGTGTTCCGCGCCATGCCGCATATCACGCTGGTCTCGGGCTACCTGCTGCCCTTCTTCCAGTGGAATGTCTGGGGTCACCTGCCCACCGCGATCATCGTGCTGGTGGCGATCAACCAGCCCTTCACGCTGTGGATGCTGCACAGCTTTTTCCTCAACATTCCCAAGGATCTGGACGAAAGCGCCATGGTCGATGGCTGCACGCGCTTTCAGGCCTTCCGCCATGTCATCGTGCCGGTGATGTGGCCGGGCGTCATCACCACGGGGCTCTTCAGCTTCCTTCTGGCCTATAACGACTTCGCGGTGACCGCCATGCTGCTCAGCCAGCAGAACCAGACCATGATCCCCAAGATCGCCTCCTTCCTCGGCTCCACCCAGGTCGAGGGGAACGTGATGTTCGCCGTCGCCGCCGTGGTTTCGGCCACCGCGCCGCTCTTCGTGCTGATCCTGTTCTTCCAGCGCCAGATCGTCTCGGGGCTGACGGCGGGCGCCGGGAAAGGGTAAACCCCTCTTTCCTGTCCCTCATTGTCCAAATATCCCGGAAGCCCGGGGGCAGCGCCTCCGACCTCTGCCGCGAAAGACCGAAACCCGATGCCGTTCCAGAAAGAAAAAGACCTGATCCGCGCCCATCACGCGGCCATCGCCGCTGCGCGCCCCGAGAACGTGGCCGAGAAGCTGGCCGAACACACACATCCCGACTGGCACTGGCGGGGCATGCACCCCTGGCATGAGCAGCACGGCGCGCTGGCCGTGGGCAGGGCGTTCTGGCAGCCGCTCCTGCACGCCATGAGCACGCTGCGCCGGCGCGAGGACATCTTCTTCGCCGGGCGTAACCAGATCGATGATTTCCAGTCGGTCTGGGTGGTCAGCATGGGGCATCTGATGGGGCTGTTCGACGCGCCCTTCCTCGGCCTGCGCCCCACGCGGCGGATCGTGATGCTGCGCTACGCCGAGTTCCACCGCGTCGCGGGCGGGCAGATCGTCGAGACGGCCAGTTTCTGCGACTTGCTGCACCTGATGCGACAGGCCGGGCAATACCCCCTGCCCCCGCAGACCGGCGCGCATCTGGTGCAGCCGGGGCCTGCCACGCATGACGGGCTCTTGCGCACCCCGCAGCCCGAGGCCGAGGGCGCCCGCACGCTCGAACTGGTCTGCCGCATGATCGGCGCGATCAACGACCGGACGCTCTATCCCCGGGCCGAGGACGAGCTTGCCGACACCTGGCACGACGACATGGTCTGGTGGGGTCCCGAGGGTATCGGGGCGACCTGCACCATCCCGCGCTACATTGCCCAGCACCAGCACCCGTTCCGCGTGCAGATGACCGACCGCACCTTCAATGGCCACATCGCGCGGCTTGCCGAGGGACATTATGGCGGCTTCTTCGGCTGGCCCAACCTGTCGCTGACCCCGCTGGGCGGCTATATGGGCCTGCCCGCCGGGCAGCGCGCCGACATGCGCGTGGTCGATATCTACCGCCGCGACGGCGACAAGCTGGCCGAGAACTGGATCTTCATCGACATGCTGCACTTCCTCAAGATGCAGGGGCTCGACGTGCTGGGACGCGCGGCCGAGCTATAGCCGCACAAGGCTAGTCCCTGGCCTGCGCTTGCTGCGGGCGGCACGCTGCTTGCCGCGCGCTGCCGCTGCGGCCACGGACCCGCACGGGATCGTTTCGACCGGTGCGCGGGTCTGTGAGTTCGGGGACACGCAGGCTTGTCGTCAGCAAAGGGACACGGAAGACACCTGACGACAGCGCTTGCTGCAATTTCTGTTGCGCAAAGTTTCGACATGTCCCGGGTCCGGCAAGCCCTGGCGATCAAGGCGCTGACACGCTGACACGCTGATACGCCAACACGCTGGCGGGCGGCATGCGGGCCACCACTGCCAGGCACCCGTCAGCAAATCCCTGCGCGCCCCTTGCAGCCCCTCTGGCGCAGCACTAAGCTTTGCGCAACCAAGATACGGTACCAACAGACCGGCGACCCCGGTCACATGATGAAGGCAGGCCCATGAACGACCCGATAGAGACCTACAACAACCTCGTGCCGATGGTGGTCGAACAGACCAGCCGTGGCGAACGGGCCTATGACATTTTCTCGCGCCTGCTCAAGGAGCGGATCATCTTCGTCAACGGCCCCGTGCATGACGGCATGTCCAGCCTGGTCGTGGCGCAGCTTCTGCATCTGGAGGCGGAGAACCCGTCCAAGGAAATCAGCATGTATATCAATTCGCCCGGCGGCGTGGTGACGGCGGGGATGTCGATCTACGACACCATGCAGTATATCAAACCGGCGGTCTCGACGCTGGTCTGCGGGTTGGCGGCCTCGATGGGCTCGGTCATCTCGATCGGTGGCGAGAAGGGGATGCGCTTCGCCCTGCCCCATGCCGAGTTCCTGGTGCACCAGCCCTCGGGCGGGGCGCGCGGCACGGCGTCGGACATCCTGATCTCGGCCAAGTCGATCGAGGCCACGCGCGAGCGGCTCTACAAGCTCTACATGAACCACACCGGCCACGACTACGACACGATCCAGCGCGCGCTTGACCGCGACACCTGGATGACACCGGAGGATGCCAAGGAATGGGGCCATATTGACGATATCGTGACCAGCCGCACCGAGATTCCCAAGACATGACCAATTCGCGCGCGCCCGGGGCCGAAAGCGCAGGGAGAAGGGCAGTTTGGCATTGTCCCTTCCCCCGCTCTCGCCTACGCTGGCGCGAATAGAAGGCGGCTCACCGCCCGCACACGGGACCATCGCAGCAGAGACGACAGAGGTTTGAGATGCCGACATCCGATTCCGACAGCAAGAACACGCTCTACTGCTCGTTCTGCGGCAAGTCCCAGCATGAGGTGCGCAAGCTGATCGCGGGGCCGACTGTCTTCATCTGCGACGAATGCGTCGAACTCTGCATGGACATCATCCGCGAGGAAACCAAATCCGGCGGGCTGAAATCCTCCGAAGGGGTGCCGACCCCGCGCGACATCTGCATGGTGCTGGATGACTACGTGATCGGGCAGGAACAGGCCAAGCGCGTGCTCTCGGTCGCGGTGCACAACCACTACAAGCGGCTTGATCATTCCGGCAAGGCGGGCGATGTCGAGTTGTCCAAGTCGAACATCCTGCTGATCGGCCCGACGGGCTGCGGCAAGACACTGCTGGCGCAAACGCTGGCGCGCATCCTCGACGTGCCTTTCACCATGGCAGATGCCACCACGCTGACCGAGGCCGGGTATGTGGGCGAGGATGTGGAAAACATCATCCTCAAGCTGCTGCAGGCCAGCGAATACAATGTGGAGCGGGCGCAGCGCGGCATCGTCTATATCGACGAGGTCGACAAGATCACGCGCAAGTCCGACAACCCCTCGATCACCCGTGACGTGTCGGGCGAAGGGGTGCAGCAGGCGCTCTTGAAGCTGATGGAAGGAACGGTCGCCTCTGTGCCCCCGCAGGGCGGGCGCAAGCATCCGCAGCAGGAATTTCTGCAAGTGGACACGACGAATATCCTGTTCATCTGCGGCGGGGCCTTTGCCGGGCTCGACCGGATCATCAACCAGCGCGGCAAGGGCTCGGCCATCGGCTTTGGCGCCGATGTGAAGGATGAGAGCCTGCAGACCATCGGCGAGTCGCTGCGTGGGCTGGAGCCCGAGGATCTGCTGAAATTCGGGCTGATCCCGGAATTCGTGGGCCGCCTGCCCGTTGTCGCAACACTGATGGATCTGGACGAGGACGCGCTGGTCACGATCCTGACCCAACCCAAGAACGCGCTGGTCAAGCAGTATCAGAAGCTGTTCGATATCGAGGGCGCGCAACTCACCTTCACGGACGAGGCGCTGCGCGCCATCGCCAAGCGCGCCATCGCCCGCAAGACCGGGGCGCGGGGCCTGCGCTCGATCATGGAAGACATCCTGCTCGACACGATGTTCGACCTGCCGGGGATGGAGAATGTGACCGAAGTGGTGGTCAATGAAGAGGCCGTGACCTCCGAGGCGGCGCCGCTGATCATCTACGCCGATACCAAGAAAAGCGCGGCCGGGGCGGGCTGACCGACAGCCGGAGGGGCCTGGATGGCCCTCGCCCTTGACTTCCTCGCGCTGCTGCTGGCGCAGTTCCAGAAGCCCACTCTGGCGTTTCTGGCGGGCGGCATGGTGTTGGCCGCGCTGGGCAGTAGGCTGGAAATCCCCGATCCGATCTACCAGTTCATCGTGCTGGTGCTGCTCTTGAAGATCGGCATGGGCGCGGGGATGGCCCTGCGCGAGGCGCAGATCACCGATATCGCGCTGCCCGCACTTGCGGCCGCAGCGCTGGGGGTGGTGATCGTGCTGCTGGGGCAGGTGACCATCGGGCTGATGCCAGGGCTGCGCGCCTCTGACAGCATCGCCACGGCGGGGCTGTTTGGCGCGGTCTCGGTCTCGACCCTTGCCGCCGGGATGGTGATCCTTGAGGAGGACGGGCTGGGCTACGAATCCTGGGTGCCCGCGCTCTATCCGTTCATGGACATTCCCGCCCTGCTTTGCGCCATCGTGCTGGCCCAGATGGCGCGCGCCCGGGCGGGCGGGCCCACGGGTGCGCGGCCACGGCTGCTGCGGCTGGTCATCGACAGCCTGCGCGGCGGCGCGCTCTCGGCGCTGATGCTTGGGCTGCTGTTGGGGTTGCTGACCCGCCCCGACCCGGTATTCGATACCTTCTACGAGCCGCTTTTCCGGGGGCTTCTGTCGCTTCTGATGCTGGTGATGGGGATGGAGGCTTATGCGCGGCTGTCAGAATTGCGCGGCGTGGCGCATCTCTATGCGGTCTATGGCGTGCTGGGGCCGCTGGTGCATGGCGCGCTTGGCTTCGGGCTGGGCTGGGGGCTGCATCTGCTGACCGGCTTCTCGCCCGGAGGTGTGGTGCTGCTGGCGGTGATGGCGGCATCAAGCTCGGACGTGTCCGGCCCGCCGACACTGCGCATCGCCGTCCCCGAGGCCAACCCGGCCGTCTATATCGGCACCTCGACCAGCCTCGGCACGCCGATCGCGCTTCTGTCGATCCCGCTGTGGATGACGCTTGCCGAGATGCTTCTGACCCCCTGACCCTTGCGAGCCCGCCATGCCTAGCCCTGCCCACAAGCTGACCATCATCATCGAGCGCCTGCTCAAGCCGCAGGTCGAGGCGCTGCTCTCCGAGGCGGGTCTGGACGGCTGGTCGATCTTTCCCGGCGGCGGGCGCGGCACGCACGGGGTGCACCGGGCGCAGGCGGCGCAACTCGTGCGCGAATTCGCCATCGTGAAATTCGAAGTGGTGCTGCGCGACCGCGCCAAGGCCGAAGCCATCGCCGAGCGGCTGACGCAGGAGATCCTTGCCCAGCAATCGGGGCTGGTGTGGCTGGAAGAGGTCGCGATCTGGCGAACCGGCAAGTTCCGCAGCTGACCC
>PXES01000239.1 GCA_003564655.1 Paracoccaceae bacterium | reverse complement strand
GCCTCGGCCTTTGCGCACAAGGCGGGGCTGCATGCCAGCGCCATCCTGAAGGACCCCAGCACGTATGAGCATATCGACCCGGCCTGTGTCGGCAATGCGCGCGTCGTGCCGATGTCGAATCAGGCCGGGCAGTCGAATCTGCGGATGCGGCTGGCCGAGATGGGGATCGAGGTCGCCAAGGGCGATGCGCGGCTGGGCACGATCCTTGAGGAGGTGAAGGCGCGCGAGGATGAAGGCTATGCCTTTGACAGCGCGCAAGCCTCGTTCGAGTTGCTGGCGCGCCGCGCGCTGGGGCAGGTGCCCGAGTTCTTCGAGGTCAAGCGCTACCGGGTCACGGTCGAGCGGCGCAAGAACAAGCGCAACCGGATGGTGACGCTGTCCGAGGCCGTCGTGGTGGTCAAGATCGGCGACGAGAAGAAGCTCTCGGTCTCGGAATCGATGGATGACGCGGGTCAGGACCGTGGCCCGGTCAATGCGCTGTCCAAGGCGTTGGCGAAGGATCTCGGCCCCTATCAGGCGGCCATCGACGACATGAAGCTGGTCGATTTCAAGGTACGGATCACGCAAGGCGGCACCGAGGCGGTGACGCGAGTGATCATCGACAGCGAGGACGGGGCGGGTCGGCGCTGGTCCACGGTCGGCGTCTCGCCCAACATCGTGGATGCGAGTTTCGAGGCGCTGCTCGATGCCGTGGTCTGGAAATTCCTGCGCGACGGAGTGCGCCCATGTCCGAACTGACCAAGGAAGAGGCGTTCCTGACGCTCTACACCGACCTCGCGCGCGAGGGGCCGGGGGCGGCGGCGGATCCGGCCTGGGCGCTGTCGGTCGCGGCGACGCCCGCACAGGCGCGCATCGTCGACGCGGGCTGCGGGTCGGGGGCGGACACGGTGACGCTGGCCAAGGAACGCCCCAAGGCGCGGATCGAGGCGGTGGACAAGATCGGCCATTTCGTCGCTGCCGCAAAGCGGCGCACCGCGCCCTTCGGCGAGCGTGTGCAGGTGCGGCAGGGCGACATGGCGCGGCTCGAGGGCCCCTATGATCTGATCTGGTGCGCGGGCGCGATCTATTTTCTGGGCGTGACCGAGGGCTTGCGCGCCTGGCGGTCTGCGCTGGCCCCGGGCGGCGCCGTGGCGTTTTCCGAGCCCTGCCTGCTGCCGCGCCCCTCTGCCGCGGCGCGGGCCTTCTGGGCGACGGAGTATCCGCAGATCAGCGATGTGGCAGGTATCCGGGCGCGGGTGGCCGAGGCGGGCTACCGCGTGCTGGGCGAACAGATGCAGGTCGGCGACGCGTGGGAGGCGTTCTACATCCCCATGGCGAAGCGGATCGCGACCCTGCGCCCCGGCGCCACGGGCGCGCTGGCCGAGGCGCTGGACGCCGCCGAGGCCGAGATCGCGCGCTGGCGCGCCGCGCCGTCGGAGATCGCCTATGCGTTGATGGTGGTCGCGCCGGAATGACGGCGGCGCTGGACGATATGGTCGCGGGCGGCGACCCCGACCGCTACCGCGCCGCACTGGCCGCATCGGACACGGATCGCGCGGCACTGATGGTGCTCTATGCTTTCAACCTCGAAATCGCCCGCGCCCCCTATCTGACCGAAGAACCGCTGATCGCGCGGATGCGGTTGCAGTTCTGGGAGGACGTGCTGGACGGCATAGCGGCGGGTGGCACGCCGCCCGCGCATGAGGTCGCAAGCCCGCTTGCGGAGATCTGTTGCGCGCGTGCACTGCCGTTGGAGGCGGCGCGCGCGATGGTCGCGGCGCGCGGCTGGGACATCGAGCGCGAGCCGTTTGCCGATACCCGCGCGCTGGTCGCGCATCTGGAGGCGAGTTCGGGCAGTCTGATGTGGCTTGCGGCGCGGGCGTTGGGCGCACCCGAAGAGACCGCGCCGGTCGTCCATGCGATGGGGCTGGCAACCGGGGTGGCGAACTGGCTCGTCGCTGTGCCCGCGCTGCAGGTGGCGGGCCGCAAGCCGCTGGTCGATGGCAGCGATGCCGGGATCAGGGCGCTGGCGCGGCTGGGGCAAGAGCATCTGGCGCGCGCCCGCGCAGCCCGGGCGCAGGTGCCCGCGCGCGCCGCCCCGGCGCTGCTGGCGGGCTGGCAGACGGGGGGCATACTGGCGCGCGCCGTGCAGGCGCCGGGCCGCGTGCGGGATGGCGCGCTGCTGTCCTCGGAGTTCCGCCGCCGCGGTGCGCTGATGCTGCGTGCGCTCTCGGGGCGCTGGTAGCGTGCGCCGCGCGCGCAACCGCCCGCCCCGCCTTGCCAATGCGCAGGCTGGAGATTAGGGTGCGCCGCGAATTCCACCCGCGCCCCGCGACCGGGGCCGCGTGTCCCCATGACAGGAGCCTTCATGTTCGTTTCGCCCGCTTATGCGCAGGATGGTGGTGCCGCTGCCGGTATCATCTCGATCATTCCCTTCATCCTGATCTTCGTGATCATGTATTTCCTGCTGATCCGCCCGCAGCAGAAGAAGATGAAGGAGCATCAGGCAATGGTCTCTGCGCTGCGGAGGGGCGATCAGGTGGTCACCCAGGGCGGCATCATCGGCAAGGTGGTCAAGGTCAAGGAAGACGGCGAGGCCGAGGTCGAGATTGCCGACGGGGTGAAGGTGCGCATCCTCAAGCAGACCATCGCGAATGTGATCTCGAAGACCGAGCCCGCGACCAAGGATTGACGGGGCGGTGGGTGGACATCTGCCCGGGGCAGGCGCATATCGCGCCCATGGCGGCCCGCGCGCCCGCACGACCCTGTCGGCGTGCCCCACCCGCCCACCCACGCACGCCGCCAGGGTCGTGCGGGCGCGCGGGCGACAGTCGCAGTTGAACGGGGGCGAGAGCTGATGCTGCAAATTCCGGTCTGGAAGCGTGTCCTGATCTGGGCGACCTGCGCGCTGGCGCTGCTCTTCGCGATGCCCAACCTGTTCTACGACCGGGTCGAGCGGCACAATGACGCGGTCGATATGATCGCAATGGGGCAGGGCGGCTCGGCGGTTGAAGCCGAGAGGGCGGGCTGGCCGAGTTTCCTGCCGTCCTTCCTTGTCAATCTCGGCCTTGATCTGCGCGGGGGCGCACATCTGCTGGCCGAGGTGCGGGTCTCGGATGTCTATGCCGACCGGATCGACGGCATGTGGCCCGATGTCCGCGACCGGCTTGCCTCGGAACGCGATACAGTCGGCGCCGTGCGCCGCATCCCCTCGGACGACGCTGGCGAATTGCGGGTGCGGATCGGCAATCCCGAGGTGATCGAGCAGGCGGCACGTTTCGTGCGCGAACTGGCCCAGCCCACGCAATCTGTCACCGGTTTCGGCCAGGCGCAGGACCTGGATGTGCGCATCGAGGGCGAGGAGATCGTCGTTACCCTGTCCGAGGCCGAGCGCCAGGCGACCGACGAGCGCACCATGCGCCTGTCGCTGGAGATCATCCGTCGCCGCGTCGACGAGGCCGGGACGCGCGAGCCCACGATCCAGCGTCAGGGCGCGGATCGCATCCTGATCCAGGTGCCCGGCATCGGGTCTGCCGAGGAACTCAAGGAGCTGATCGGCACCACCGCGCGGCTGACCTTCCACCCGGTTGTGAATGTCACCTCGGACCCCGATGCGGTGCCCGAGCCGCGCCAGGTCATCTACCCGTCGATGGACGAGCCCGGCACCTATTACATCCTCGAGCAGACGCCGGTGGTGTCCGGCGAGCAGCTTGTCGATGCACAGCCCGGTATGGACCAGAACAATCGGCCGGCCGTGAATTTCCGCTTCAATCCGGCGGGCGGACGCGCCTTCGGCCAGTTCACGGCCGAGAATATCGGCAACCCCTTTGCCATCGTGCTCGACGGCGAGGTGGTCTCGGCGCCGGTGATCCAGAGCCACATTCCCGGCGGCTCGGGCATCATCACGGGCCGCTTCACGGTCGAGGAGACGAGCCAGCTAGCCGTGCTGTTGCGCGCGGGCGCCTTGCCCGCCGAGATGGATTTTCTGGAAGAACGCACCGTCGGCCCGGAACTGGGGCAGGACAGCATCGATGCAGGCCGGATCGCGGCGATTGTCGCAATGGTGGCGGTGCTGGGCTTCATGCTGGCCAGCTACGGCATCTTCGGGGTGATCGCGAATATCGCGCTGCTTCTCAACATCTCGATGATCTTCGCGCTCTTGTCGATGATCGGCGCGACGCTGACCCTGCCGGGGATTGCGGGGATCGTACTGACCATCGGGATGGCGGTCGATGCCACGGTGCTGATCTTCGAGCGAATACGCGAGGAAATGCGAACCGCGAAGGGGCCTGCGCGGGCCATCGAGCTGGGCTATGAAAAGGCGCTTTCGGCGATTCTGGACGCCAATATCACCACCTTCATCACGGCGGTGATCCTGTTCGCCATGGGCTCGGGGCCGGTGCGGGGCTTTGCCGTGACGCTGGGGCTGGGGATCATCACCTCGGTCTTTACCGCGCTTCTGGTCACGCGGCTGATGATGGTGATGTATTTCGAGCGCAAGCGTCCCAAGACGCTGTTGATCTGAGGGGTTGAGGATGAGACTCAAACTGGTTCCGCAGGACACCTCGATCGATTTCTTCCGCCATTGGAAGACGACCTTCGGGGCGTCGATGGTGGCGATGGTGCTCTCGATCATCGTCTTTTCGATCATCGGGCTGAATTTCGGCATCGACTTCCGCGGCGGCACCTCGATCCGCACCGAGGCCGAGGCGCCGGTGGATGTAGGCGCCTATCGCGACGCCATCACACCGCTGGGCTTTGGCGATGTTGCCATAACCGAGGTGTTCGACCCCGCTTTCGGCCCCGACCGCAACGTGGCGAGCGTGCGCATTCAGGCGCAGGAAGGCACCGAGGCGATCACGCCTGAGCAGATCACCGCCATTCGCGATGCGCTGCAGGAGGTGGACGCGACCCTGACCTTCGCGGCGGTGGACTCGGTCGGCCCCAAGGTGTCGGGCGAGCTGATCCGCTCGGCGGTGATCTCGGTGGTCCTCGCGCTGGCGGCGGTGCTGTTCTACATCTGGCTGCGCTTCGAGTGGCAGTTCTCGGTCGGTGCGGTGGCGGCCCTCGTGCATGACGTGGTGCTGACCATCGGGATCTTCAGCATCCTGCAGATCCGCTTCGACCTGGCGATCATCGCGGCGCTGTTGACCATCGTGGGTTACTCGCTCAACGACACGGGGGTTGTTTTCGACCGGGTGCGCGAGAACCTGATCAAATACAAGAAACGCCCGCTGAAAGAGGTGCTGACGCTGTCGATCAACGAGACGCTGTCGCGCACGGTGATGACCTCTGTCACCACCCTGCTGGCGTTAACGGCGCTGTTCGTGCTGGGCGGCGACGTGATCCGCGGCTTCGTCTTCGCGATGATCTGGGGCGTGATCGTGGGGACATATTCGTCGGTCTTCGTGGCCTCGGCGGTGCTGCTGCGGCTGGGGGTCAAGCGCGATTGGTCCAAGAACGCAGACGACACGGCAGGCACGCGCTTCGGCGTCAAGGAGGGCTGAGATGCGGCTGTCGGAGGTCGGCTTCGGACAGGCGGTCCCGGTCGAGGGCTATGGCCCGGGCTTCTTTCGCATCGGGGGCGAGGCGCATGACGCGCCGCTGCTGCTGGTTGCGGGCGAGGTGCGGGAGTGGGGCGGCTATGACGATGCGGGCGCGCTCGTCGCGCTGGCGGGGGCGGCCGATGTGCTGCTGGTCGGCACTGGCGCCGAGATCGCGCATCTGCCGCAGGGCCTGCGCGCGCGGCTGGAAGAGGCCGGGCTGGGCGTCGAGGCGATGGACAGTGCCGCCGCCTGCCGGACCTACAATGTGCTGTTGTCCGAGCAGCGGCGCGTGGCGCTGGCCGTGCTGCCCGTGGAGTGAGGGCGGGTGCGCCGCGTGGGCGAGGTGTGCAGGCGGCAGCCCGAAGGCCCGGTTGCGGACCGGGAAATTGAGTATTTTCAGCAAGAAAATGGCCCATCGCGACGGCAGGGCGTCGTCGTGGGCGGGGTAGTCTGATGGGGTTGCGCGTCTGCGATCTGGCCGTGGCCCGGGGTGGTGTGCCGCTGCTGGAGGGCGTGAATTTCGCCCTCGCGCCGGGCCAGGCGCTGGTGCTGCGCGGGCCCAATGGCTGCGGCAAGACCACGCTGTTGCGCGTTGTGGCCGGGTTGCAGCCCGCGCTGTCGGGGACGGTCGAGGGCGGCGAGGCGGTGGCCTATGCGGCCCATGCCGATGGCATAAAGGCAACGCTGAGCGTGGCGGAGAACCTCTCCTTCTGGGGGGCGGTTTATGGTGCGGGCGATGTGAAAGCGGCGCTGGAGCGGATGAATCTGCGCGCGTTGTCGGGGCGCGCGGCGGCGACGCTGTCGGCGGGGCAGAAGCGGCGGCTGGGGCTGGCGCGGCTGCTGGTCACCGGGCGGCCCGTCTGGGTGCTGGATGAGCCGACCGTGTCGCTGGACGCAGCCTCGGTCGCGCTGTTTGCTGATCTGGTGCGCGGGCATCTGGCGGCGGGCGGCATGGCGCTGATCGCCACGCATATCGATCTCGGCCTGCCCGAGGCGCAGGAGCTCGACCTGCGGGCGCACAAGGCGCGCCTGCCTGAGCCGGGGGATGCGGGCGGGTTTGACGAGGCGTTCCTGTGAGCGCGCTGCTCATGCGCGACCTGCGGCTGGCGCTGCGGGCGGGCGGCGGCTTCGGGCTGGGACTTGCGTTTTTCCTGATCCTGGCGGTGCTGGTGCCCCTTGGTGTCGGCCCCGAGCCCGAGGTGCTGGCGCGTATCGCGCCGGGCGTCCTGTGGGTGGGCGCGTTGCTCGCCTGCCTGCTGTCGCTCGACCGGATCTTCGCGCTGGATTACGAGGATGGCTCGCTCGACCTGCTGGCCACAGCGCCCCTGCCGCTCGAGGCGGTGGTGGCGATCAAGGCGCTCGCGCACTGGATCACGACCGGGCTGCCGCTGGTGCTGGTTTCGCCGGTGCTGGGGCTGCTTCTTTTCCTGCCCGGCGCGGCCTATGGCTGGCTGATCGTTGCGCTGCTGCTGGGCACGCCCGCGTTGTCGATGATCGGCGCGTTCGGTGCGGCGCTGACGGTCGGGGTAAAGCGCGGCGGGTTGCTGCTGTCGTTGCTGGTGCTGCCGATGTATGTGCCGACGCTGGTCTTCGGGGCGGAACTGGTCAGTCGCGGCGCGCAGGGGTTGTCAGTGGGCACGCCGCTGGCGCTGCTGGCGGGCATCACGGCGGGGGCGGCGGCGATCCTGCCCTTTGCCGCGGCCTTGGTCCTGAGGATAAACCTTAGGTGATGCGACAGGGTGTAACCTTGAGGGCTTTGGGGCAGAACGGTAGGTGAAAGAACATGGTGTCGATCTGGCAATATGCGAACCCGTTGCGGTTCATGCGCACCACCGACTGGCTGCTGCCGATCGTGGCGTGGCTGGCGGTGGCCGTGACGGCGGTGGGGCTGATCTGGGGGTTCTTCTTCACGCCTGATGACTTCCGGCAGGGCGCGACCGTCAAGATCATCTTCCTGCATGTGCCCTCGGCGCTGATGGCGATCAATGCCTGGATCATGATGCTGGTGGCCTCGCTGATCTGGTTGATCCGCCGCCACCATGTCAGCGCGCTGGCGGCCAAGGCGGCCGCGCCCGTGGGTGTGGTGATGACACTGATCGGGCTGATTACCGGCGCGGTCTGGGGCCAGCCGATGTGGGGCACGTGGTGGGCGGGGGATCCGCGGCTGACCAGCTTCCTGATCCTGTTCCTGTTCTATCTGGGCTACATCGCGCTCTGGGCCGCGATCGAGGACCCCGACACCGCCGCCGACCTGACAGCGGTGCTGTGTCTGGTGGGCTCGGTCTTTGCGCTCTTGTCGCGTTACGCCGCGTTCTTCTGGAGCCAGGGGCTGCATCAGGGCGCCTCGCTCTCGCTTGCGCCGGGCACGCGGGTGGACTGGGCCTACAAGGCGCCGCTCTACATCTCGATGACCGGTTTCGGGCTGATCTTTGTGGCGCTGGTGCTGGCGGGCACGCGCACCGAGATCCGCGCCCGCCGGATGAAGGCACTGGTCGCGCGGGAGCGGATGGCATGATGCCCGATCTGGGACGCTATGCGCTGGAGGTCTCGCTGGCCTATATCGCCTCTCTGGGGTTGATCGGGCTGCTGGTGTTGTGGGTCTGGCTGCGGGGGCGGGCTGTCCGCCGGGCGCTGGACGAGTTGGAAAACGATCGGAGCGACAATGCGTAAGTTCAGACCGCTGATGTTCCTGCCGCCCGTGCTGTTCGTCGCACTGGCCGCGCTGTTCTGGTACGGCAATATCCGCGAGGATCGCGACTCGCTGCCTTCGGCGCGCGAAGGGCAGCCGGCCCCTGCGGTGATGCTGACGCAACTCGACGAGAAGTCGCTGTTCGACGATGACACGCTGCGCGACGGCGAGGTCAAGCTGGTCAATTACTGGGCATCCTGGTGCGCGCCGTGCCGCGCCGAGCACCCGCTGCTGAAGGAGCTGGCCGAGGACGTGCCGGTCTATGGCGTGAATTACCGCGACCAGCCCGACCGGGCGCTGGCGTTCCTTGACGAGTTGGGCGATCCCTTCGCGGGCATCGGCGCGGATGCGTCGGGGCGTATGGGGCTCGACTGGGGGCTCTATGGCGTGCCCGAGACCTATGTGGTGGCCGGTGACGGCACGATCATGCTGCGCTTCGCCGGTCCGATCACGCCCGAGATTGTCGAGAAGCGCATCCGCCCGGCCATGGAGGCCGCCGCAGCGCGGTAAGGCGCGCGGCCCTGTTCTGCTGCGCTCTCCCGCGAGGGGGTGCCGTCGCAGGGGGCATCGAACCCCCTGCGACGGCGCTGCCGCGGCACTTGTCCGGCCTTGCGCACCCCGCAGGGGTGCAAGCGCCCGCGAGCGGGGCATGGGCGGGCGGGTGGGCTCCGCTCGCGGGCGCTATTCGGTCGCGCGGTAGCCTTGCGGATTGGCCGATTGCCACTCCCAGGTCGAGCGGCACATCGCCTCCAGCCCCTCGCGCGCCTCCCAGCCAAGCAAGGACTGCGCCTTGTCGACCTTCGCGCACATCCGCGCCACATCGCCCGCGCGGCGCGGCGCGATCCGACAGGGGATCTGCCGGCCGCTGGCGCGCTCGAAGCCGGCGACCATCTCGCGCACGGAATAGCTTGTCCCCGTGCCGACATTGATCGCCTCGCAACCCGTGCTGCGGGCCGCGAAATCGAGTGCTGCGAGATGCGCGCGGGCAAGGTCGGCGACATGGATGTAGTCGCGCTCGCCTGTGCCGTCGCGGGTCGGGTAGTCGTCGCCATACACCGAGAGCGCCGCACGCTGCCCCACGGCCACCTGTGCGATATAGGGCATGAGGTTGTCGGGAATGCCTTGCGGATCCTCGCCGATGCGGGCCGAGGCATCCGCGCCCACAGGGTTGAAATAGCGCAGCATCACGGCGCTGGCGCCCCGGCGCGCCGCCGCCCAGTCGCGCAGCAGCATCTCGACCATCAGCTTCGAGCGGCCATAGGGGCTGAGCGGGTTGAGCGGGTGCTCCTCGTCATAGGGCAGGTAGACGGGCTCGCCATAGACCGTGGCGGAAGACGAGAAGACGATGCGCGCGCAATCCTGCGCATCCATCGCGCGCAGCAGGTTGAGCGTGCCGGCGAGGTTGGTGGTGTAATAGTCGAGCGGTTGCGTGTGCGAGACACCGACAGCCTTGAGCCCCGCGAAATGGATGACCGCTTCGGGGCGGAATTCTGCACAGGCGGCGTGAAGGGCGTTCGCGTCCCGCATGTCACCGGTGACAACCTCGAAATCGCGATTGGCCAGTTGCTGGACGCGGGCCAGCGCCTCGGGCGATGAATTGGCGAAATTGTCGTAGACCAGCACCTCATGCGCGGCGCGCAGAAGCTGCAGAAGTGTATGGCTGCCGATATAACCTGCCCCGCCAGTGACCAATACGCGCATGACTGTCCTGCCCTTCTTGTCGGCTCTGCATAGCATCCTCTCCGCGCGGATGCGACAGGCTGCAGCGTGGCAGGACGCGCCCGCAAGCGGAGCCCACCCACCCGCCGATGCCCCGCTTGCGGGCGCTTGCCCCCGGTCCCCGGGGGCAGGGCACTTCCGCGGCCGCCGCGGCCAGGCGCGATTGCGCCATGCGAAAAACGCAGGTCGGGCTTGCAGCAGCGTCACTTGTTCTGCGCTGCAGCATGGGCCATCTTCGCAAGCATGGGAAGGACAGATGACCCAAGGAGGCCGACATGACTGGCTTGATGAGCACATTCCGCACCCGGCTGCGCCAGCGCGCCGCCTATGCCCGCACGATCGCTGCCCTGCGCAACATGCCCCTCGACGTGGCGCATGACCTCGACATCGACCCGCAGAGCGAGGCGCGCCCCCTTGCCGCGCGCGCGGTCTACGGGCGCTGATCCGCGTATTTCCGCGCCAGTGCCGCGCGGATGGGGGGCGAGACGAAGTTCGACACATCGCCCCCCAGCCGCGCGATTTCCTTGACGAGTTTCGATGCGATGGCCTGGTGGCGCGCTTCGGCCATCAGGAATACCGTCTCGATACGGTCATTCATCGCGCGGTTCATGCCGACCATCTGGAACTCATACTCGAAATCCGTCACCGCCCGCAGCCCGCGGATGATGATCGACGCCCCCACTTCCTGGGCGCAGTCGATCAGCAGGTTCTCGAACGGATGGGCGACGATCTCGACACCTGTCGCAGCGTAAAGCTCTGCCGCCTCTGCCTCGATCATCGCGACGCGTTCCTCGAGCGTGAAAAGCGGCCCCTTGTCGCGATTGATCGCAACGCCGATCACCAGCCGGTCGACCAGCGCCGCCGCGCGCGTGATGATATCGCGATGCCCCAGTGTCAGCGGGTCGAACGTCCCCGGATAAAGCCCGATGCGCATGCTGTCCCCTTAAAGCCACACTTGGCCACGCAACGATATTGCGCGGGCAGATGCAAGGGGTGGGGCGCGTCAGTACCCCATGATCATGCCGGTGAGCGCGTCCTTCTCGAGTTCAAGCTCGCTCAGTTTTGTCGCCACCACGTCGCCAATCGAAATCAGACCGATCATCTTGCCGTCTTCCATGACCGGCAGGTGACGGAAGCGTTTGGCGGTCATGGTCTGCAACGCCACATCGGTCTTGTCGTCGGGGCTGCAGCCGAAGACATTGCGCGTCATGGCGCTGCTGACCTTGTCCTGCAGGCAGTCCGCCCCGCGCTTCGCGATCTCGCGCACGATGTCACGCTCCGAGAGGATGCCGGCGACCTTTACCCCGTCCTCGGACGCAACCACTGCACCAATGCGCTTCTCGGCGAGGAGCTTCGCGGCGTCGGCCAGCGTGGCATCGGGCGAAATGGTTATGACCCCATCCTGCGGTTTCGAGCGGATGATCTGCGAGATGAGCATAGCCGTCCTCCCTTGCCTGCCTTGGCTGCCCCCGGCTGCGCAATCGCGGATTGCGCGCCGGTAGATCAGGGTTGGACAGGCGGGGGGCGCCTGTCAAGCGCAATCCCGACCAGCACGCAATTCCCTGCCGCGCCGGACCCCCGCCAGCGGCGTCACTCGGGCATCAGGCGCATCAGCGGCACGCCCTCGCCATCGGCAAGAACGTAGATGAAGCCGTCATCCGGGCCGATGGCGACATCGCGGATGCGGTGGCCCGCGCCGTCAAGCAGCCGCGCCACCTCGCTGATCCCGTCGCCATCTTCCGCCCACAGACCGAGATACTGGTGAAACAGGTTGCCGATCAGCACATGGCCCTGCCAGTCCGCAAAGGCATCACCCGTGTAGAAGGTCATCCCCGACGGCGGGTTGTGATCCTCGCGCCCAGCAGGCCAGGCGTGGATCGGCGAGACAAAGCCGTCATCGTCCGTCGGTTCCTCGGCAAACCGCTCTCCGCCGCGATATGTGACCCCGAAGGACGCCAGCGGCCAGCCGAAATTGCCGCCTCGCTGGACGATATTCACCTCGTCACCGCCCGCTTCGCCATGTTCGGCCAGCCAGATTGCCCCGGTCTCGGGATGCACGGTCATCGCCTGGATATTGCGGTGACCGTAGGACCAGATCGCCTCGGCCGCGCCGTCATGGCCGACAAAGGGGTTATACTCGGGGATCTCGCCATTTAGCGTCAGCCGGATGACGGCGCCATTCTCGCTGCTCAGATCCTGGCTGATGTGGTTTTCCGAGAATTCCTTGCTGCCCCGGTCGCCGAAACCAGCATACAGAAACCCGTCCTGGAAAACGATCCGCGAGCCGAAATGCGCGCCGCTGTCGATTCCGGGGCTGACCACGTGCAGCACCTCCAGATCGGTCAGCGCTTGCGCGTCGCGGTCAAGCCGGGCGCGGCCGACATGAGTGGTGGTGCCGCCTTCGACCCGATCAACCCAGCTCATGTAGACAAAGCCCGTCTCGTCGTAATCCGGCCTGACCGCGACATCGAGCAGCCCGCCCTGTCCGTCGCTCACCACATCCGGCGCGCCGCTGATCTCGGTTATGCCGTTCTCTTCGTCCCAAAGCACCACGGCGCCGCCGCGCTTGGTGATGATGATGTCACCCGCATCGGGCAGGAACGCCATGCCCCAAGGCCGGTTCAGATCTTCAGCCAGTGTTTCGATTTGGTAGCCACTACCGGCCTGTGCACCGCTGGCGATCAGCAGCGCCGAGACGGCGGAAAGCGTGCTCGTAACCTGTTTGCGCATGACATACTCCTTATTTGGTTCCCTCTCTAGCTGAGGGCTACGCGCTGCGGGTCAAGTCACGAAGCCGCAAGCGCGCGCTTGACTCGCCCCGCCCGGCGGCGTATCGCCCGAGGCATCGCCGGGAGTCGCAAGCTTCCGGTCCGTGGCGCGTGCCGCGGATCGCCACCCGCCAGCGCGTTGCGCCCGTGGGTGCCAAAAGGGTTTGCGCATCGCTGCGCGTGAAGGAGAGACGCATGTTCGAGAACCTGTCCGAACGCCTGTCCGGGGTCTTTGACCGGCTGACGAAACAGGGCGCGCTCTCGGAAGATGATGTCCGCGCCGCCCTGCGCGAGGTCCGCGTGGCCCTGCTCGAGGCCGACGTCTCGCTGCCCGTCACCCGCGACTTCGTCAAGCGCGTGCAGAAGAAAGCCACGGGGGCCGCCGTCACCAAATCGGTCACGCCTGGCCAGCAGGTCGTCAAGATCGTCCATGACGAGCTGATCGCCATGCTCGAGGGCGAGGGCGACCCCGGCGCGCTGAAGATCGACAACCCGCCCGCGCCGGTGCTGATGGTGGGGCTTCAGGGCTCGGGCAAGACGACGACCACCGCAAAGCTCGCCCGCCGCCTGAAGGACCGCGAGGGCAAGCGCGTGCTGATGGCCTCGCTCGACACCAACCGCCCGGCGGCGATGGAACAGCTTGCCATCCTCGGCACGCAGATCGGGGTCGATACCCTGCCCATCGTCAAGGGCCAGTCGGCGGTCGAGATTGCGAAACGCGCGAAACAGCAGGCGACGCTGGGCGGCTATGACGTGTTCCTGCTCGACACTGCCGGTCGGCTGCATATCGACGAGACGCTCATGGACGAGGTGCAGGCCGTCCGCGACGTGGCCAGCCCCCGCGAGACGCTGCTGGTGGTCGACGGCCTGACCGGGCAGGACGCGGTGAACGTCGCCGCCGAATTCGACGGCAAGGTGGGCGTCACCGGTGTCGTGCTCACGCGGATGGATGGGGACGGACGCGGCGGCGCGGCGCTCTCGATGCGCGCGGTCACCGGAAAGCCGATCCGCTTCGTGGGCCTGGGCGAGAAGACCGACGCGCTGGAAGTCTTCGACCCGAGGCGCATCGCGGGCCGGATCCTCGGCATGGGCGATATCGTGTCGCTGGTCGAGAAGGCGCAGGAAGTGCTCGAGGTCGAACAGGCCGAGCGCATGATGAAGCGCTTCCAGAAGGGCCATTTCAACATGAACGACCTGCGGATGCAGCTTGATCAGATGATGAAGATGGGCGGCATGCAGTCGCTGATGGGCATGATGCCCGGCATGGGCAAGATGTCCAAACAGGCCGAGGCGGCGGGCTTCGACGACAGGATGATCAAGCGCCAGATCGCGCTGATCAATTCGATGACGAAGAAGGAACGCGCCAACCCCGCGATCCTGCAGGCCAGCCGCAAGAAGCGCATCGCGGCAGGCGCGGGGCTCGAGGTGTCGGACCTCAACAAACTGCTGAAACAGCACCGCCAGATGTCGGACATGATGAAGACCATGGGCAAGAAGGGGATGCTGAAACAGGCCATGGCCGGTATGATGGGCAAGGGCGCGCCCGACCCCTCGACCATGTCCCCCGACCAGCTTGCGCAGCTTGGTCGCGGGCTGGAACAGGGCATGGGAGGCCCGGCAGGCATGGGCGGCGGAAGGCTGCCGGGCGGGCTGTCGGGGCTGATGAAGAAGAAATGAGCGCATTCGCCCTCTCCATCCCGGTCATCGAGACCGAGCAGCTGATCCTGCGCGGCCCCGAGGCACGCGATTTCGAGCCTTACGCGGATTTCGGCGCCTCCGAACGGTCGCGCTTCGTCGGCGGGCCGTTCTCGCGCATGGATGCCTGGCGCAGCTTCCTCGCGGGGCTTGGCCACTGGGCGCTGCGCGGCTTCGGCATGTGGATGGTCGAGCATCGCGCGACGGGTGCAACTGCCGGCCGGATCGGCATGATCGAGCATGACGGCTGGCCCGAGCCCGAACTCGGCTGGCATATCTATGACGGGTATGAGGGGCAGGGCCTCGCCCGTGAGGGCGCGCTTGCCGCCCGCGCCCATGCCGCCCGCCATCAGGGCCTCGATCGCGTGATCTCGCAGATCGCCCCGGATAACACCCGCTCGCTGGCGCTCGCCCGCAGGCTGGGCGCGACCTTCGAGCGCGATGGAACGCTCCTCGACGCGCCAGTGCAGATCTGGCGCCACCCCTCGGCTCTGAAGGGGGCCGCATGACCGCTCCCATGTCCCGCCCCATGTCCCGCCCCATGCCCCGCCCCTGCACCCGGCCACCGACCGGCGCCCCCGCTGCGCGCGCCGCGACACTCCGCGCGCATGTCCCGGCGCTGGAAGGTCCGCGCCTGCGCCTGCGCGCCCCGCGCCTCGGTGATTTCGACGCCTATGCAAGGCTTCTCGCGGAAGACACCGGGCATATGGGCGGCCCCTTCGCCCCCGACGCCGCCTGGGCCGATTTCTGCAACTACATTGCAGGCTGGATGCTGCAAGGCACTGGCCTCTGGGCGATCGACCACCGCGACGGCCATCTCGTGGGCTTCATCACGCTGGGTCTGGAGTGGGACGACGAGGAACCCGAATTGGGCTGGATGCTGCTGCCCGAACATCGCGGGCAGGGCTACGCGCAAGAGGCAGCAGGGCTTGCCGCGCGCTGGGGCTGCAACCGCCTGCCGGGCCTCGTGAGCTATATCGCGCCCGGCAACACCGCTTCGCAGCGCCTCGCCGCCCGCCTCGGCGCGCGCCGCGATGCCGATGCGGAAGCCCGCATCGCCACATGGGAGCCCGACCCCGTGCAGGTCTGGCGCCACGCCCCCCGGCCTGAGGGTCAGCCATGAGCCCGTTCATTTTCTTGCCGAAAATACTCTCGGGGGGTCCGGGGGGCAGACAGCCCCCCGTGACGCCCGCAACGCAGCCCGGAGCCCGCCATGGCTGACCCCGCCCAACGCGCCGCAGAATTGCTCGCCGACCATCGCGACAGCATCGACCGGCTGGACGCGATCCTTGTCTACACGCTGGGCGAGCGGTTCAAGCACACACAGGCGGTGGGCCGGCTCAAGGCGCTGCACGATCTTCCGCCCTCGGACCCGGCGCGCGAGGAGCGCCAGATCGAGCGGCTGGAATGGTTGGCCAAAGAGGCCGATCTCGACCCGGAATTCGCCAAGAAATTCCTCAATTTCATCATCTCCGAGGTGATCCGTCACCACGAGAGGCTGAAACGCTAGACTTGGCGGGCCTGTCCCGCCGCCGCCATTCACAAAGGAGAAACAGACATGGCAACGAAAATCCGACTGGCCCGTGGTGGGTCCAAGAAACGCCCCCATTACGCGATTGTCGCCGCTGACGGCCGGATGCCGCGCGACGGCCGCTTCCTCGAGAAGCTGGGCACCTACAATCCGCTCCTGCCCAAGGACAGCGAGGATCGCGTGAAGATGGATCTCGAGCGCGTTCAGTACTGGCTCGACCAAGGCGCGCAGCCCACGGACCGCATCGCCCGTTTCCTCGAGGCGGCCGGTCTGCGCGAGAAGCCGGTGCGCGCCAACATGAAAAAGGCCCAGCCCGGCAAGAAGGCGCTGGAGCGCGCCAAGGAAAAGGCCGACAAGGCCGAGGCCGCAGCGGCGGAGTGATCGCGGCGGCGACGCAAAGGGGAGGGGGGCTTTCCGCCCCCCTCTTGGCCCGTTCCGGGCCAATTCACCCCCCGAGAGTATTTTGGGCAAGAAAATGAGCCAGTCGCGGGTCTGTGTCGGGGCCATTGCCGGGGCCTATGGGGTGCGCGGTGACGTGCGGCTGAAGAGCTTCTGTGCCGACCCGCGCGCGATTGCAGAGTATGGGCCGCTCTGGTCCGAGGATGGCGCGCAGTGTTTCGAGGTGACGCTGGGCGCGGCCGTTGCGCAGGGGTTCAGTGCGCGGCTCTCGGGGGTGGCGACGCGTGAGGCCGCCGAGGCGTTGCGCGGCGCGCGGCTCTTCGCGCCGCGCGACCGGCTGCCCGCCTTGCCCGATGACGAGTTCTATCATGCCGATCTCATCGGGCTCGAGGTGGTCGATACGGGCGGGGCGGTTCTCGGGCGGGTCAAGGCAGTGCTGAACCATGGCGCGTCGGATCTGCTCGAGGTGGCGCGGCCCGGGGGCGTGGTGCTGATCCCGTTCACGCGCGCCATCGTTCCGACGGTCGATCTGGGCGCGGGGCGCATCATCGCCGACCCTCCCGAGGGGCTTTTCGAATGAGCGCGCGGCGCGCCGCGGGGCGGCTGTCCATCGCGCCCTCGCTCGCCCCGCGCGACATCGCGGCACCCAAGCCGCAGGCGCGGGCGTGGCAGGCGCGTGTCATCACCCTCTTCCCCGAGGCGTTTCCAGGGGTGCTGGGCCACTCGCTGACGGGCCGTGCGCTGGCCGAAGGGCTGTGGGGGCTGGAGGCCATCGACCTGCGCCCCTTTGGGATCGGCAAGCATCGCAATGTCGATGACACGCCCGCGGGGGGCGGTGCGGGCATGGTGCTGCGTGCCGACGTGCTGGGTCGCGCGATCACGGGGGCGCAGCGCGGGGCGGCGGACTGGCCGCTGGTGTGTCTCTCGCCGCGCGGGCGGCCCTTCGCGCAAAGTCTGGCGCGCGACTGGGCCACCGGGCCGGGGGTGGTGATGATCTGCGGGCGGTTCGAGGGGGTCGACCAGCGCGTGATCGACCATTTCGGCATCGCCGAGGTCAGCTTGGGCGATTTCGTCCTGACCGGGGGCGAGATTGCCGCGCAGGCGATGATCGACGCCACGGTGCGGCTGCTGCCGGATGTCATCGGCAATGCGGACTCGCTCGCCGAGGAGAGCTTTTCGCAAGGCCTTCTCGAGCACCCGCACTACACCCGCCCTGCCGAATGGGAAGGCCACTCCATTCCCTCTGTGCTGATGTCCGGCAACCATGCCGAGATCGCGCGCTGGCGGCAGGCGCAGGCCGAGATGCTGACGCGCAGGCGCCGCCCCGATCTGTGGGCTGCCTGGCAAGACGCGGACGCGCCCGAGTAAGCTCGGCGCGCCCGGCCAGCGCCCGCAAGCAGGGCGCGTCCGCTTGCGGGCGCTTCGCCGCTGCGTCCTCAGCCGTCCTCGCGGGTGATCTGTGCGCCCAAGCCCCGCATCAGATCCTCGAACACCGGGAAGGACGTCGCGATCGGGCTTGCGTCATCGACCCGGATCGGCGCTTGCGCGGCCAGCCCCAGACACAGAAAGCTCATC
The DNA here is from genome assembly GCA_003564655.1 of Paracoccaceae bacterium. Classification (GTDB taxonomy): domain Bacteria; phylum Pseudomonadota; class Alphaproteobacteria; order Rhodobacterales; family Rhodobacteraceae; genus Roseinatronobacter. Next base: position 6,494 of record PXES01000239.1, on the reverse strand, counting down.
GCGATCCGATGGTCGAGGCGGCTTGCCACCGTCGCGCCGCCCGCGACAGCGCCTGTGCCATGCACGGTCAGGCTGTCCTCGGTCTCGTCCACCCGAACGCCGCAGGCCTCCAGCCCGCGCGCCATCGCGTCGATCCGGTCGGATTCCTTCACGCGCAATTCCTTGATGCCGCGCATTACGGTCGGCCCCTCGGCCAGCGCAGCCAGCGCGGCAAGGACGGGATATTCGTCGATCATCGCCGCAGCGCGCTCGGGCGGCACGATGATCCCGTGCAGGGCCGAGTGGCGCACCCGCAGATCGGCGACGGGCTCGCCGCCCTCATCACGGGGGTTTTCCATCACCAGATCGGCGCCCATCTCCTGCAATGTCAGAAAAATGCCATTTCGGGTGGGATTCTGGCTCACGCCGGGCACCAGAATATCGGAATTCTGCACCATCAATGCGGCGCAGACCGGGAAGGCGGCAGAGCTGGGGTCGCGCGGGACGGCGATGGGGCAGGGGGTCAGCTCGGGCTGGCCGGTCAGGGTGATGACACGGCCCTCGGGTGTGGTTTCCACAGTCACCTCGGCCCCGAAGCCGCGCAGCATCCGCTCGGTATGGTCGCGCGTGGGCTCGGGCTCGATCACCACAGTCGCGCCCGGCGCGTTCAGCCCGGCCAGCAGCACGGCGGATTTCACCTGTGCCGAGGGGACGGGCAGGGCGTAGCGCACCGGCACCGGGTGCGCGGCGCCGATCAGCGTCAGCGGCAGCCGCCCGCCCGACCGGCCAACGGCCTGTGCGCCGAACTCGGCCAGCGGATCGGTCCCCCGGCCCATCGGGCGCTTGTTCAGGCTCGCATCGCCTGTGAAGGTTGCGGTGATGCCGGTCGTCGCCATCGCCCCCATGATCAGCCGGACCGACGTGCCGGAATTGCCGCAGTCGATCACACCGTCGGGCTCGGCGAAGCCGCCCACGCCCACGCCATGCACCGACCAGTCGCCGGGGGCGTGGCGGATCACCTCGGCGCCGAACGCGCGCATCGCGCGCGCTGTGTCGAGCACGTCCTGACCCTCGAGCAGGCCGGTGATGCGGGTCTCGCCCACTGACAGCGCTCCCAGGATCAGCGCGCGGTGCGAGATGGACTTGTCGCCGGGCACGCTGGCCGTGCCGCGCAGCGGGCCGGAAGGGTGGGCGGTCATCGGGGTGGCGGGGCCGTGGGCGGACATGGTCGATCCTTGCAGGGTTTGCGCCCTGTTAGCGCAGCCCCCGGGCGGGGTCCATGCCCGATCACGCCTCGGTCAGATGGGTCCGCAGTTCGGCCAGCAGCGCCTCGGATTCGGCGCGGATGGCGGGGCTGCGCGCGCCCTCGATCCCGGCGCGGCCCTGGCCCAGCGTTTCGGCATAGGCGACGCGGTTGGCGATCTGCGTTTGCGCGACATGGGCGTCCAGTTCGCGCGTCAGGGCCTCGATCTCGGTGCCCAGCCGCGTGCCGGCGCGCGCACGGTTGAGCACCACCAGCACCGGGCAGCTTTCGCGCCGCGCCAGGTCCAGCACGCCATCGGTGGCCCAAAGGTCGACATGGCTGGACGCGACCGGCACCACGACCAGATCGGCGGCACGCAGGGCAGGGCGCAGGTCGGAATCCGCCTTTGGCGGCGTGTCAATCAGCACGAATTCCGCCATGTCGCGCAGCTTGCCGACCTCATACCCCACGCCCCAGGCCGAGGCGGTCGAGAACTCCATCCCGTCGGCTCGGCCCTCGGCGTGGCGGGTCATGAACCAGCGCCCGAGCGAGCCCTGCGGGTCAGTGTCGAGGAACGCGACGCTATGCCCGGCGCGCGCCAGCATCACGCCCAGATTGACCGCGAGCGTGGTCTTGCCCGACCCGCCCTTTTGCTGCGCGACTGTGATGACCTTGCCTTTCGCCATGCCTATTCCCCTTTTGCTGCGCTGCAGCATAACGCCAAACGCCCTGCAATGCACGCGCGAATCGCTCAGCCGCGCAGATCCTTGGGCGAGCCCATCACCACCATGGTCGTCAGCCGTTCGAGATGCGGGAAGGCGCCCATGTAATCGGTGTGGAACTGCTTGTAGGCGGCCAGATCGCGCGCCTCGACCCGCAGCAGGTATTCGACCGTGCCAGTGATGTTGTGACACTCGCGCACTTGCGGGGCGGCACGCATCAGTCGCTCGAATGCTTCCTGCGCCTGCTTGGTGTGGCGCGACAGGCCGACAGTGACATAGGCGACAAAGCCGATGCCGGTCTGCGCCGGGTCTACCACGGCGCGGTAGCCGGTGATCACGCCCCGGCGTTCCAGATCCTGCACCCGGCGCAGGCAGGCCGAGGGCGACAGCCCCACCCGCGCGGCAAGGTCCAGATTGGTGATGCGGCCATCGGATTGCAGAATTTGCAATATGCGGTCGGATATCGTGTCAAGATCGCTCATCAATTGCGAAATTATGCGGTTAAGCACAGTATTTGCAACCCATTGCCAGAATTGGCGGAGTAATCTTCGCCATCACTTGCCAGAGGCCCCGATGTCACCCGATCTGCTGCTTGCGCTTGTTGCCTATGCCTTTGTCACCTCGGCCACGCCGGGGCCGAACAATGTGATGCTGCTGGCCTCGGGGGTGAATTTCGGGTTCCGGCGCACCTTGCCGCATATGGGCGGGATCGCGCTGGGCCATGCATTCATGGTGTTTGTCGTCGGTCTGGGGCTGGTGGGGGTCTTTGTGACATACCCGCCCGCGCGGCTGGCACTGACCGTGGTTTCGGTCGGCTACATGCTGTTTCTCGCCTGGAAGATTGCCAATGCCGCCCCGCCCGAGGGTCGCCCGGCGCAGGGTCGCCCGCTGACCTTTCTGCAAGCGGCGGCGTTTCAATGGGTGAATCCCAAGGCCTGGGTCATGTCGCTGGGCGCCGTGACGCTCTATGCGCCGGGCCAGGAATGGGCCGCCGTCGCCTGGGTGGCGGGGGTGTTCGCGGCGGTCAACTTCCCCTCGGTCGCGATATGGGCGGCGCTGGGGGTGGGGCTGCGGCGCTTCCTGACCCGCCCGCGGGCTCTGCGCCTGTTCAACTGGACGATGGCGGCGCTCTTGGTGGCCTCGCTCGTCCCGGTGCTGCGGGGCGGCTGAGGCGGCCGCGTACGCGACGCGGAAAGGGTTGCGTGACGGGGGGTGCGTGGCTATCGTCCCGACCGACCTGCACAGGTCGCATGACACAAGAACAAAATCTCTGGGAGGATATCCATGACCTACAGATTTGCTGCGCTCGGCCTTGCCGCGGCGCTCACGGCGGTGCCGGTTTCCGCACAAGAGCTCTCGATCGCCACTGGCGGCACCGGGGGGGTGTATTTCCCCTATGGTGGCGGCCTTGGCGAGGTGATCGGACGCCATGTCGACGGGGCCAGCGGCAGCGCCGAAGTCACGGGCGCCTCGGTCGAGAATGTCGCGCTGATCGCGCGCGGCGACAGCGACCTTGCGCTGGCGCTGGCCGACACGGTCTTTCAGGCCTTTCACGGCGAAGGTGCGTTTGACGGGCGGCAGGTGTCCGAACTGCGCGCGCTGGCCTCGATCTCCCCCAATGCGGTGCAGATCGTGACGCTGGCCGACAGCGGTATCACGAGCCTTGACGACCTGCGCGGACAGCGCGTCTCGGTCGGTGCGCCAGGTTCGGGCACCGAGGTCAGCGCCCAGACGCTGCTGGAAGCCAATGGCATCACCTATGATGACTTCGACGAGCAGCGGCTGAACTTCAACGAGACCGCCGATGCGCTGCGCGACGGCGACATTGCCGCCGGATTCTGGAGTGTGGGGCCGCCCACCAGTTCGATCATGAACCTGGACACCACGCGCGACATCGCCATCATTGCGTTGAGCGATGAGGAAATCGCCAATGCCATCGAGGTCGAGCCGACCTTCGCGCCCTACACGCTGCGGGCGGGCATGTATGACGGGATGGACGATCCGGTGCAGACCATCTCGACCCCGAATGTGCTGATCGCGCATGAGGATATGGACGAAGAACTGGTCTACAATATCGTGCGCGCGATGTACGAGAATGTGGATGAGCTGATCGCCATCCACCCGGCGGCGAATGACACGACGCCGGAATTCTCGGTCGACTCGACCCCGATCCCCTTCCACCCGGGCGCGCTGCGCTACCTGGAAGAACTCGGCCTGACCGTGCAGGATCATCAGCAGCCGTGAGGGCGACACTCGCAGGGCCGTGGTTCGCCGCGGCCCTTGCACTTGCCCTGCCCGTCGGGGCCGGGCCTGTCCTGGAGGTTTCCATTGACGGCAGCGTGCAGCACAGCTTGCCCGCGCCTGAAGGGCAGGACATCTGCCTGCACTGGGCGCATTCCGTGACCGGGGGCAAGGTGGCCGATTGTTTCGAGAACCGCGCCGGGCAGTTGCTGCTGACCCGCAGCTACCTGCATGATTTCGCCGCCGGGCTGGGCGAGGTGCCGGGCCGCGGCGCGCTGGAGGCCGCTGCCGATGGCGGCTACTGGATCACCGGCATGGACGAACCTGTTGCGGGCAACGTGCTTTCCCTGCGCATCGGCGCGCCCGCGGTGGGCCATACCTTGCGCACGGGCGATACCGTGCTGCCGCTGTCCGAGCTTGCGCCCGGTGCGCGCGCCCGACTCACCCTGATTGCGGATTGACCCCTCGCCATGTCGCAAAATCCTGCACCCAACCCGACCAGCACTATCTCTCCCGCCCAGCTTGACGAGAGCGCGATCCCGTCCAATCTGCGCTCGGCCGACCGACAGCAGCCGCGCCCGGTGCTGTGGCTGATCACCGCTGTCGCGGTCAGCCTGTCGCTGTTTCAGCTTTACACGGCGGGGATCCAGCCGCTGGGGCTGTTCTACCAGCGCCCGGCGCATCTGGCCTTCGTGCTGGTGCTGGCCTTCCTGATCTACCCGGTCTTCGGCCAGTCGCGCTCGCGCGGGGTGTCGGGCTGGCTGATCGACGGGGCCTTCATCACGGCGGGCTTTCTGAGCGGCTTCTATATCATCTGGAACCTCGACGAGATCATCGCGCGCGCCGGATGGTGGAGCCAGACCGACATCATCATGGGCATCGTCTGCACGGTCGCGGTGCTCGAGGCCAGCCGCCGGGCCGTGGGGCTGGGTATGACCATCATCGGCGGCATTGCCATCCTGTATGCGCTGGCGGGCGCGCGGGGCGCGTTGCCGGCCCTGGGCGAATGGATGCCCGGCGTGCTGAGCCACCGCGGCGCCAATGTGGACCGGCTGGTGGGCCAGCTTTATCTGGGGGAGGAGGGCATCTTCGGTCTGCCGCTGGGGGTGGCGGCGACCTTTGTCTTCATGTTCGTGCTGTTCGGCGCGTTTCTGGAAAAGACCGGCGCGGGTAAATTCTTCATTGACCTCGCCTTCGCCGCCACGGGTCGCAAGCCCGGCGGTCCCGCCAAAGCCGCTGTCATCGCCAGCGCGGGCATGGGCTCGATCTCGGGCTCGGCCATCGCCAATGTGGTCACCACCGGCTCTTTCACCATCCCGCTGATGAAACGGCTGGGCTACAAGCCCAAACAGGCGGGGGGAATCGAGGCCGCGGCCTCGACCGGGGGCCAGATCACCCCGCCGCTGATGGGGGCGGGGGCCTTCCTGATCTCGGAATACACGCAGGTGCCCTATATCGACATCGTCAAGGTCTCGATCTTCCCGGCGATCCTGTATCTGGGCACGGTCTATCTGTTCGTCCATATCGTCGCGATGAAACAGGGCATGCGCGGGATGAGTGCGGCAGAGCTGCCGCTGGTGCGCAATGTCCTCAAGGCAGGCTGGCAGTTCATCCTGCCGCTGTTCCTGCTGGTCTGGCTGTTGATGAACAACATCTCGCCCATGCGCGTGGGCTTCTGGGCGATCATCGCCGTGATCGGCGTGGCGGGGCTGCGCGGGGCCTGGGCGCTGGTGGCGGATGGGCCACTGACCGGCGCGCGGCTGCGCGACTCGGTCCTGCGCGGGGTGCGCATGATCTTCGAGAGCCTGGAGCTTGGCGCGCGCAATGCGGTCGCCGTGTCCATTGCCTGCGCAGTGGCGGGGATCATCGTCGGCGTGGTCGGGCTCACCGGGCTGGGGCTGAAATTCTCCTCGATGATGATCGCTCTGTCGGGCGGCAATATCGTCATCGCATTGGGGCTGGTGTTGATCGCCTCGCTGGTGCTTGGCCTCGGCCTGCCGGTGACGGCCAGCTACATCGTGTTGATCGTGCTTGTGGGACCGGCGCTGCACCAGGAATTCGGCATCCCGCTTCTGATCGCGCATCTGGTGGTGTTCTGGTATTCGCAGGACAGCAATGTCACCCCGCCCGTGGCGCTGGCGGGCTTTGCCGGGGCTGCCGTTGCGGGCGCCAAGCCGATGGAGACATCCGTTCAGGCGTGGAAATTCGCCAAGGGGCTGTATCTGATCCCGCTCTTCATGGTGTTCAACCCCGAGATCATCTATGGCGGCCCGCCGCTGCATGTGCTCTGGACAGGGTTCACCGCGATC
>PXES01000231.1 GCA_003564655.1 Paracoccaceae bacterium | reverse complement strand
GGGCGAGCAGACGACGCGGCCGATCTCGCCATAGGTGGTGACATGGCCGGGCTGCACCCGCAGCAGCGCCTCCCAGACCTTGATCTGAAAGGGCGTGCCGATCAGGTGCAGTGCGGCCTGGCCCTCTTGCGCGAATGCTGCATCGACATGCGGCGCCGCAGCCGAGGGGTCGGCGACCAGCCGCGCGGCGGGCCAGCGCACGGCCATGTCCTCGAACGTATCCCGCTCGCGCCCCGGCTCGGCAAAGGCCAGCCCGCAAAGGCCGCGATCCGTGGCCATGCCCAGCACCGGGCCGAAGGGCGAGTCGAACCAGCCATGGCGGATCGTCAGCCCGGCCCCGCGCTGCGCATAGGCCCCCGGCGTCATCGCCTCCCAGCGCAGGAACAGGTCATGCAGCCGCGCCTGCCCCGATAACCCCACCGAATGCGCCGCATCCAGCGTGCTGGCGCGCGATTCCAGCAGGGTCTTTGCATGGCCGAGTGTCAGATATTGCTGGTAGCGCTTGGGCGAGACCCCGACCCACTGGCTGAACAGGCGCTGGAAATGTGCGGGACTCATGCCCATCGCGGCAGCCAGATCAGCCAGCGGGCGCTGCGCCCCGCCCGGTGCGTCGATCAGCGCTATGGCGCGCTCCATGACGCGGTAGTGATAGCTGGCCTCTGGCGCGGTGCCTGTGTCCGCGGTCATGTCGTTCATGGCGCTGCCCCCTCTTGCGGCAGGGCCTGTCTAGCCCGAACCGGCCCTCCGCGCGACCCGGAAGCTGCGCATTGGGCGTTGCCATTGCTTCACAGGTTCAATAAAGATGTGCCTGAAAAACAGGCATTCCTCAAACCGCTGTCTCGCCCATGAAGCTCGGACTGACCCTTCTGGTGCTGGGCTTCATGCTCAGCCAGTTCTATCGCGCCTTCCTCGCTGTGCTGTCGGGGATGCTGCAGGCCGATATCGGCCTGAGTGCCGATGATCTGGCCATCGCCTCGGGGCTTTGGTTCCTTGTCTTCGCGGCGATGCAACTTCCCGTAGGCATGGCGCTCGACCGGTTCGGGCCGCGCCGCACGACCGCGCTTATGCTGGGGCTGGGCGGCACTGGCGGCGCGCTGCTGATGGCGCAGGCGAACTCGGCGCTGGAGGTGCATATGGCGCTCGCAGCACTCGGGGCGGGCTGCGCGCCAGTGCTGATGGCGTCCTATTTCATCTTCGCGCGGCTCTACCCGGCTGCCGTGTTCGCGACACTTGCAGGGGTGGTGCTGGGCTTGGGCTCGCTGGGCAACATCCTGGGCGCGCTGCCGCTGGCCTGGGTGGCCGAGGCCTTCGGCTGGCGCGCCGCGATGGCCGGGATGGCGGCGATCACCGCCCTGATCAGCCTGCTGATCTGGGTCCGCGTCCCGGAGGTGCCGCGCGCCGAGGCGCGTGCGGGCGAGACGGGCGGGATGCGCGACCTGCTGCGCATCCGCGCGCTGTGGCTGCTTTTCCCTCTGATGACAGTGAATTACGCCGCCGCCGCCGGGCTGCGCGGGCTTTGGGTGGGGCCGTTCTACGCAGATCTCTATGGTGCGGGCGCCACGGCGGTTGGCCAGGTGACGCTGGTTATGGCGGTGGCGATGATTGCGGGGAATTTTGTCTACGGGCCGCTCGACCGGGTGCTGGGGACGCGCAAATACGTCGTTCTGGGGGGCAATCTGGCCGGGGTGGCGTGTCTGACCGCGCTCTGGGTCGCGCCGCTGGCGGGGTTCTGGCAGGTGGCGGTGCTGTTCGCCGGGGTGGGGTTCTTCGGCGCGTCCTTTCCGGTGCTGATGGCGCATGGCCGCAGCTTCATCCCGCCCCATCTGACCGGACGCGGCATCAGCGTGCTGAACCTGTGCTCGATCGGCGGGGCGGGCGTGTTGCAGATGCTCAGCGGGCCGATCCACGCGCGTGCCCCCGACATGCCGCCCGAGGCCGCCTATCAGGCGCTGTTCGGCTTCTTCGCGCTGGTGCTGCTGGCGGGCTGCCTTGTCTATATGGCCTCAAGGGACCGCACCGACTGAGCCCGCGCCCTTCACCTTGCGCGCCGGATGCGATAACACCGCGCCCGAACCTGCACAGGAGGCCGTAATGGGCTACAAGATCGTCGTCGTGGGGGCCACCGGGAATGTGGGCCACGAAATGCTGAACATCCTCGCCGAGCGGGAATTCCCCGTCGATGAGATCGCCGCGCTGGCCTCGCGCCGCTCGCTCGGCACCGAGGTGAGCTTCGGCGACCGCACGCTGAAATGCCAGGACCTCGAGCAGTTCGATTTCACCGGCTGGGACATCGCGCTGTTCGCCATCGGCGGCGAGGCGACCAAGACCTATGCACCGCGCGCCGCCAAGGCGGGCTGCGTGGTGATCGACAACTCGTCGCTCTACCGCTACGATCCGGATGTGCCGCTGGTCGTGCCCGAGGTGAATGCCGAGGCCGTGGACGGCTACACCAAGAAGAACATTATCGCGAACCCCAACTGCTCGACCGCGCAGATGGTGGTCGCGCTCAAGCCCCTGCACGACCGCGCGCGGATCAAGCGGGTGGTGGTCAGCCCCTACCAGTCGGTCTCGGGCTCGGGCAAGGAGGCGATGGACGAGCTGTGGAACCAGACCAAGGGCATGTATGTGCCGGGGCAGGAGGTCGCGCCCAGCGTCTACCCCAAGCAGATCGCCTTCAACGTGATCCCGCATATCGATGTCTTCCTCGATGACGGCTCGACCAAGGAAGAGTGGAAGATGGTCGCCGAGACCAAGAAGATCATGGACCCGTCGATCAAGCTGACGGCAACCTGCGTGCGGGTGCCGGTCTTCGTGGGCCATTCGGAGGCGATCAATATCGAGTTCGAGGATTTCCTCGACGAGGACGAGGCGCGCGACATCCTGCGCGAGGCGCCGGGCCTCTTGGTCGTCGACAAGCGCGAGGATGGCGGCTACATCACGCCCGTCGACTGCGTGGGCGAGTATGCCACCTATATCAGCCGCATCCGGCAGGACTCGACCATCGAGAACGGGCTGAACATCTGGTGCGTCAGCGACAATCTGCGCAAGGGCGCGGCGCTGAACGCCGTGCAGATTGCCGAGGTGCTTGGGTCGCGCTGTCTCAAGAAAGGCTGACGGAAAGCGCCCGCTCGGGGGACCCCACCCGCCCGCCCATGTCCCCCTCGCGGGCGCTGCCAATGCGCGAAGGGCGCATTGGCGGGGGCTCAGACGCGGGCAGGGCGCGGGCCGCGGGCGTTGAGCATGTTGGCGGCGAAGATCACCGCCGCGCCGAGGAAAACGAACGCGTCCAGCGGCTCGGCGTAAAGGACCATCCCCAGCATCGCGATCAGTGGCAGGCGCAGGAACTCCATCGGCGCCACGACCGAGGCCGAGGCGACATTGAGCGCCGAGGTCAGGCAGTAATGCGCCGAGAGACCCGTCACCCCCAGCGCCACCAGCCACGGCCAGAGCGCGGCCGAGGGCCAGCCCATTCCGGTGGCAAGCCCCGTCGGCAGCGCCAGCCCCGTCTGCACCAGCGTCATCCAGAACAGCACGCAAAGCACGCTGTTGTCGCGCATCAGCCGCCGTGTCAGCAGGATGTTGAGCGCAAAGCACAGCGCCGCGCCCAGTGCCGCGGCATGCCCCAGCCCTACGGGCGCGAGCCCTGGCCGCGCGACGATCAGGATGCCGCAGAAGCCGATCAGCGCCACGACCAGCTTGCGCGGGGTAAAGCGCTCGCCCAGAAGCAGCGGGGCGAGCAGCACCACCCATATCGGGGAAGTGAATTCCAGCGCCACGAGCTGTGCGAGCGGCAGCACCGTCAGCCCCCAGAACCACAGGTTCTGCCCGGCGAAATGCACCGTGTGGCGCAGTGCATGGGTGCGGGGACTTGCCGGGCGCAGCGTCGGACGGCCCGGCCCCAACGCGCGCCAGACCGCCAGCACCAGCCCGAGCCCGATCAGCGAGCGCCAGAACATCAGCGCAAAGGTGCTCATCTCGGCCTGCACGACCCGCCCGGCCACGGCCATCAGCAGGAATGACGCGATTGCGCCCGAGATCCAGAGGGCGGCGCGCAGGGTCTGGTCGGGCGGATGCTCCATCACCCCACTCATGCGCTGGGCGCGCGGGCGCCGCAAGGGCGTCTAAGCGCTTGCGGATGTCGCATTTGCGCCCGCAAGCGATGCCAAGCCGGGTAATGTGCGCGCGAATCCAGCCCATGGGAGAGCCTGAATGAGCATGCCGACCGATATCGAGATTGCCCGCGCCGCGCAGAAACGCCCGATCCAGGAGATCGGCGACAAGCTGGGCATTCCGGCAGACCACCTGCTGCCCTATGGCCATGACAAGGCCAAGGTCAGCCAGGACTTCGTGGCCGAGGCCCGGGCACGCCCGCGCGGCAAGCTGATCCTTGTGACCGCGATCAACCCGACCCCGGCGGGCGAGGGCAAGACGACAACGACCGTGGGGCTGGGCGACGGTCTGAACGCCATTGGCAAGCGCGCGGCGATCTGCATTCGCGAAGCCTCTCTGGGGCCGAATTTCGGCATGAAGGGGGGGGCCGCGGGCGGCGGGCATGCCCAGATCGTGCCGATGGAGGAGATGAACCTGCACTTCACGGGCGATTTCCACGCCATCACCTCGGCGCATAACCTGCTTTCGGCGATGATCGACAACCACATCTACTGGGGCAACGAACTGGAGATCGACGAGCGCCGCATCACCTGGCGGCGGGTGATGGACATGAACGACCGGGCGCTGCGCGACATGGTGGTCAATCTCGGCGGTGTGGCCAACGGGTTCCCGCGCCAGACCGGCTTTGATATCACCGTGGCATCCGAGGTGAAGGCGATCCTCTGCCTCGCCTCGGATCTGCAAGACCTCGAGCGGCGTCTGGGTGACATCGTGGTCGCTTATCGGCGCGACAAGACCCCGATCCTGTGCCGTGAAATCGGCGCCGAGGGCGCGATGGCGGTGCTCTTGAAGGATGCGATGCAGCCCAATCTGGTGCAGACGCTGGAGAACAACCCCGCTTTCGTGCATGGTGGCCCCTTTGCCAATATCGCGCATGGCTGCAATTCGGTGGTCGCCACCCAGACCGCGCTGGGGTTGGCCGATTATGTCGTGACCGAAGCCGGGTTCGGGGCCGATCTGGGCGCCGAGAAGTTCTTCGACATCAAATGCCGCAAGGCGGGGCTGCAGCCGGCAGTGGCGGTGATCGTGGCGACCGTGCGCGCGATGAAGATGAACGGCGGCGTGGCACGTGCCGATCTGGGTTCGGAAAATGTCAGCGCGGTCGAAAAGGGCTGCGCCAATCTGGGTCGCCATGTTGAGAATGTGAAATCCTTTGGCGTCCCGGTGGTCGTGGCGATCAACCATTTCGTCTCGGACACCGAGGCCGAGATCAATGTGGTGAAAGAGTATGTCGCGGCGTTGGGGTCCGAGGCGATTTTGTGCCGCCACTGGGCGGAGGGCTCGGCCGGGATCACGGAGCTGGCGACGCGGGTGGCCGAACTGGCCGATGCCGATGTCGCGCAATTTGCGCCGCTCTACCCTGACGAGATGCCGCTTTTCGAGAAGATCGAGACCATCGCGCGGCGCATCTACCGCGCCGATGATGTGCTGGCGGATGCCAAGATCCGCAACCAGCTGCGCGAGTGGGAGGCGGCGGGGCACGGGAACCTGCCGATCTGCATGGCCAAGACGCAGTATTCCTTCTCGACCGACCCGGAACTGCGCGGCGCGCCGGTCAATCATTCGGTGCCGGTGCGCGAGGTGCGGCTGTCGGCGGGGGCGGGGTTCATCGTGGTGATCTGCGGCGAGATCATGACCATGCCGGGCCTGCCGCGCAAACCCGCCGCCCAGTCGATCCGTTTCAATGACGCGGGCGAGATCGAGGGGTTGTTCTGAGAGGACGGGAGGGTGCGCGGCGCTCGTGCGGCTGGTCGCCGCACCTCGCCCCGCCCACCCTCCCGTCGTGCGCATTGCCCCTGTGGCGTTCATCGGGTAGCCAGCGCCCGAGAGCGATCAGGGGAGAGGCCCGTGCCAAAACCGTCCGAGTGCCGCGACATGCGCGAGCTGCGCGCCGAGATCGACCGCATCGACCGCGATCTGGTGGAGCTTTTGCGGCAGCGGGCAGACTGCATCGACCGCGCCATCGAGATCAAGGCGGTCGAGGGGTTGCCAGCGCGCATCGAGGATCGGGTGGAGGAGGTGCTGGCGAAAGTACGGAGCGCGGCGGAGGCGCAGGGGCTTGACCCCGCGCTGGCCGCCGAGATCTGGGTACGGCTGATCGAATGGTCCATCGCGCGAGAGCAACGTGTGCTGGGGCCGGATGAAGGGAAGGCAGAGGAATGAGTGCTGAGAGACTTGACGGGCGGGCCTTTGCCGAAGGGCTGCGCGGGCGTGTTGCCGAGGCGGTGGCCGGGCTGCGGGCCGAACACGGGATCACACCAGGGCTGGCAGTGGTG
>PXES01000046.1 GCA_003564655.1 Paracoccaceae bacterium | reverse complement strand
TGGCTGGGCGAGAGGGCGATCAGGCGATACCCTTCATCCCCCAGCAGGAATGGAATGGCGATCTGGTCAGGCGGCGCGCATTGCCAGAAGCGCGGGCTGAAGTCGCGCGGCAGCAGCGGGTGGCGGGTCTGCTGCCAGATATCATCATAGGTGCCTGCATGATCCGCCCGCCCCTTCCAGAAGGGCGCGACCGGTCCGAGGCCTGCGGGGATGCTGTCGGCACCATCCCCGGGCGCGAGGATCTGCGGTGCCGGGATGGGTGTCGCCTCGTCGGGGCTGGCATCGCCGGGGAGGCCGGTTCCGACAGGGTTGCGCGGGTCAGGCTCCACAGGCTCTTTGGCGAAAACAGGCTTGCCGCCCAGCGCCAGCCGCCAGTCCATTGGCACGGCCGCCGCTGGCGCGGGCGCATCGAGGCTCCATCCCGCGAGGGTCGTCTTGCGCCAGCGGCTTTTGCGTTGCGGGATCAGTCGGCGGGGGCCGGTAACGCGCAAGGATTTCGAGACCGGCCCGATCGCGAGACCGCAGCGCCATTCGCGGGACGGGCCCGCCTCGGGGTGGCTGTCGCCCAGAAAGGTCACATCGGTGCCGATCTTGCCGGGTGTGAGGTCGGTCTGATGCAGCAGTACGGAGTCGAGTGGCGGGCCGTCATACGCATCTTCCCACTGCAACGGGGGCTGCGTTTCGATCCAGGTGGCGCGGGCGTTCTGCTGATGCGCAAACGCGGCGCGCACGGCCACAACGCAATCCAGCCCGCCATCCATGTCGAACTGGCGAAACGCGATGCCGGGCAAGGGTGTCGGATTGATCAGCTCCATGAAGTCAGTTCATGTCGATGGGCTTGCCGCGCATCTGGAAGTGATCGGTGGCGATGAAGTTGAAGGTCTTTCCCAGGATCAGGACCTCGCCGTTGGATTTCATCACAAGCTTGCTGTCGCCGACCTCGAGCACGAATTCCTCGCCCACAGCGATCTTCTTGTATTTTCCGACAGATTCGATCGCCGTTGCACCGACATTGGTGACCCGCGACATCCCGACCTGATCGACATGGGCAACCCCGGTCGTGTCGGATCGGAACAATCCGGTCACCGTGTTCATGACGCCCGGCATCGGAAACAGCCCGTCTGCATTCTGCCCGACACCGGACCCCGCCGCTGCCAGTTCAGCCCCTGCATCCAGACCATCCCGGGTCTGGCCTGCAAGCGTGGCGCGTCCCGTCAGGCCCGATCCCGACAGGAACCCGAGGCTGGAGGCCGCGAGCGTTGCGGCAAAACCGCTGAGCGCGGGATTTGCGCCGCCGGCGACATCCCCCGCCTGCTTCAAGAGCCCGGCGGTGTGCCCGGCAAGACCCGAGACCGCCGCCATCAGGGCGATGGCCGATGTCCCGGTGCCGCCGACAACAAGGTTCATCGAGCCGCCGATCTCGCATTTGCTGTTCTGCCCGACTTCGGTCACTGCGTTGCGCCCGACCGACGTGACGCAGTGCCGATCAATTCGGGTCAGGTCATCGTTCAGAACCCGGGTCGACTTGTCTTTCTGCGCATGTTGAAAGAACAGCTCCGCGCCTTTCGCATCTTCGAGAGAGATCTCGTTGAAGCCCTCGCCCTTGTGCGTGTCGCTTCGAAAGACGGATTTGGTCTTGTGCGCGGGCAACGCATACGGCGCACCGTTGCGCCCGTTATACACACATCCCGTCACCAGCGGCTGGTCTGGGTCGCCATCTAGGAACTCGACCACCACTTCCATGCCCACGCGCGGGATCACCATGCCGCCCCAGCCCGCGCCGCCCCAGTTCTGCGACACGCGGCAGCGCATGGAATATGCGTTTTCCAGATCCCAATGAAACCGCACGAGGATGCGGCCGTATTCGTCGCAATCGATCTCCTCGCCCTCGGCGCCGACGACCATTGCGGTCTGCGGCCCGCGCACATCGGCGCGGGGCGTCTTGCGCTCGGGGACCATCGGGGCCGTGTCGGGCATCAGCACATAGCGGCCACGATAGGCCAGATCATCGCCCTGCGTCCCGCCCGTGCCGTAATTGTCCGAGGTGTAGCTGTGCGTTGCCACGAGGCACAGATACTCCGCCCCCGTTCTGGGCACGGGATCGCCTGCCAGCGTCACCCGCCCGCCCGCGCCCAGCGCCAGCACATCGCCCTCGGCCTCGTACCGGCTGTCCTGACCGCGCTCGGCCTGCGTGCGCAGCTGCGCCACCACCTGCCCGCGCCCCTGGTCAAGGTAATCGCCCGGCCAGTCGAAACTCTCGATCCGGCCCTGGTCATGCGCTGCATCGCCCGTCTGATCGACCACCATCGCGGCGTCAGGGGTCTTGAAGTTGTAATCGACCAGCCGGATCGCGCCCGTGGTGATCCGCCGCGCGGGCCGCCAGTCCCAGAAATGTTCCTCGTCGAGGCGGTGATTGGTCGCGCTAGGGTGGAAATCCCGCGCCCCGATAGAGGCATGGGCATCGGCGGCATCGGTGAACACCATCTCATGCGCACCCTCTGCATGGCGGAAATGCCAGGAGATTCCGTGCCGCTCCATCAGCCTTGTGGCAAAGGCCATGTCGCTCTCGCGGAACTGGACGGTATATTCCAGTTTGGGGTAGCTGGCGCTGGTTTCATCAGTCAGCGTGCCCGCCCCGGAATAGGCGGCCAGCAACTCCTGCAAAATCTCGAGCACGGTCTTTTCGTGAAAAATCCGCTGGTTGCGCCGCAGGCTTGCCAGCCAGAACCATGGCTGCAGCCGCAGCCGGTAGCGATGCCCGTTCTCGCCCACCCCCAGCCAGCGCGCTTCGGTCACGATGCCGTCGAAATGCCGCTCGGTCTGGCGATCATGCAGGGTCACAGTCGCATTCGTGCCGATCAGCGCATCGAAATCGATCTCTTCGGTGCCGGCCAGACACTCGACCTGCCAGTTGAAAAGATCGTTCATCCGCTCGATGCCATTGAAGCGCATCAGGACGAGTATGTCAGGGCCCAGCGTGGTGGAAAGCTGCCCCATCCGGGCGGTCTGGGAAAACGGCTTGTTCATTGTGAATACTCAACACTTAACCTAGGGTTGAGCGTAGACCATCCCGCACGGTCTGCAAGTTCAAAGCGGGCAGGACCTCGCATCTCCGAAAGTTCTGCCTGTGGCGTATAGGGTAGCGCGCCGCGCGTCTTGTTCGGCGCAGTTCCGCCGCCGGAGTTGGCAGCTTCACGCCTGTCGGGATTCAGGACGTGCCGCATCGACCCGAGTTCCGACCCCGGTCGGAAACGGGAATGAGCTTGAGCGGTACCGGTCCCGCAGGCGGGCTTTGCGCGCCGATAAGTGATCAACAGCCATGCCGGGCGACGCTCCGATAGCCGGAAGATGGCCTCAGATATCCAGCGTATGCTCACGCTCCCAACGGCTGAAATGCGACACGAACGAGTCCCACTCCTGCCGCTTGAGTTTCAGGAACGCGCGCGAGAAGTCCGCGCCCATCGTCGCGGTCAGCTCCGCATCGGCCTCATAGGCGCGCAGCGCGTCCAGCAGGTTCAGCGGCAGCTTCGGCGCGTCCTCGACCGTGTGGCCTTCGGCATACATGTCGATGTCGTAGCGCTTGCCGGGATCGGCCTTGGAGCGCAGCCCGCTCATGCCCGCGGCGATGACCACGGCCTGCAACAGATAGGGGTTGGCCGCGCCATCGGGCAGGCGCAACTCGAACCGCCCCGGTCCCGGCACGCGCACCATATGGGTGCGGTTGTTGCCCGACCAGGTGACGGTGTTGGGCGCCCAGGTGGCCCCGGACACCGTGCGGGGCGCGTTGATGCGCTTGTAGCTGTTCACGGTGGGGTTGGTGATCGCAGCCATGGCGGTGGCGTGTTTCATGATCCCGCCCAGGAAATGCGCGCCCTGTTCGGACAGTCCCAACTCGCCGGTCGGGCCGGTGCCGTTGTCGGTGGCAAAGGCGTTGTTGCCATCCTTGTCCCAGACCGAGATATGCGCGTGGCAGCCATTGCCGGTCAGCCCTTCGACCGGTTTGGGCATGAAGGTGGCGCGGAAGCCATGCGCCTCGGACACGGATTTGACCATGAACTTGAAGAAGCTGTGCCGGTCGGCCGTCACGAGCGCATCAGCGAAGTCCCAGTTCATCTCGAACTGGCCGTTCGCGTCCTCGTGGTCGTTCTGATACGGCCCCCAGCCCAGATCGAGCATGTAGTCGCAGATCTCGCGCACCACGTCATAGCGGCGCATCACCGCCTGCTGGTCGTAGCAGGGCTTCTCAGCCGTATCCATCGGGTCCGAGATCGCCGTGCCATCGGGGGTGAGCAGGAAATACTCGGCCTCGACCCCGGTCTTGACGTTGAATCCCAGTGCCGCCGCCTCCTTGATTTGGCGGCGCAACACGTTGCGCGGGGCTTGCGCCACCTCCTCGCCCTCTATGGTGCAATTGGCGGCGACCCAGGCGACTTCCTGCTTCCACGGGATCTGGATGACCGAGGCCGGGTCGGGCACCGCCAGCATGTCGGGATGCGCGGGCGTCATGTCCAGCCATGTTGCAAAGCCCGCAAAGCCCGCGCCCTCGACCTGCATCTCGGCGATGGCCTGCGCGGGCACCAGCTTCGCGCGCTGGCCGCCGAACAGGTCGGTAAAGGAGATCATGAAATACTTGACGCCGCGCTCGGCGGCGAATTCGGCCAGATCGGTGGTCATTGTTTTCCTGTCCCTGTTGGTCGTCGTCCCAAGTGAAAACGCGGGCCAGTGCCCTGGCCCGCGCGTGTCTCAGTAGCCGCTGCCCGGCTTGCCCGGATACCAGTCAGTGCCCGCCAGCGGCACCTGCGCCATGGCCGCGGCCTCCATGGTCAGGGCGCACAGGTCCTCGGGCTCCAGATTGTGCAGATGGTTGTGCCCGCAGGCGCGTGCGATGGTCTGCGCCTCCAGCGTCATCACCTTCAGGTAGTTGCGCAGCCGCCGCCCGCCCTCGACCGGGTCCAGCCGCGCGGCGAGTTCCGGGTCTTGGGTGGTGATGCCCGCCGGATCGCGGCCCTCGTGCCAGTCGTCATAGGCCCCGGCGGTGGTGCCCAGCGCCTGATACTCGGCCTCCCATTTCGGATCGTTGTCGCCCAGCGCCACCATCGCCGCCGTCCCGATGGAGACCGCATCCGCCCCCAGCGCCATGGCCTTAGCCACATCCGCACCGCTGCGGATACCGCCCGAGACGACAAGCTGCACCTCGCGGTGCATCCCCAGGTCCTGAAGCGCGCGCACGGCGGGGCGGATGCAGGCGAGCGTCGGCAGGCCCACATGCTCGATGAACACATCCTGCGTGGCCGCCGTGCCGCCCTGCATCCCGTCCAGCACCACCACGTCGGCCCCGGCCTTCACCGCCAGCGCCACATCATAATAAGGCCGCGTGCCGCCGACCTTGACAAAGACCGGCACCCGCCAGCCGGTGATCTCGCGCAATTCCAAGATCTTGATTTCCAGATCGTCCGGCCCCGTCCAGTCCGGGTGGCGGCAGGCCGAGCGCTGGTCGATCCCCTTGGGCAGGGTGCGCATCTCGGCCACGCGGTCAGAGATCTTCTGGCCCAGCAGCATGCCCCCGCCGCCGGGCTTGGCCCCCTGCCCCACCACCACCTCGATCGCATCGGCGCGGCGCAGGTCGTCGGGGTTCATGCCATAGCGCGAGGGCAGGTATTGATAGACCAGCTTGGTGGAATGCTCCCGCTCCTCGGACGTCATGCCGCCATCGCCCGTCGTGGTCGAGGTGCCCGCCGCCGAGGCCCCGCGCCCCAGCGCCTCCTTCGCCTGCGCGGAAAGCGCGCCGAAGCTCATGCCCGCGATGGTGATCGGGATCTCCAACTCGACGGGATTTTTCGCGAACCGCGTGCCCAGCGTCACGTTGGTCGCGCAGGTCTCGCGGTAGCCTTCGAGCGGGTAGCGGCTGATCGAGGCGCCTAGAAACAGCAGGTCGTCGAAATGCGGCACCTTGCGCTTCGCGCCCCCGCCGCGAATGTCGTAGATGCCGGTCGCCGCGGCGCGCCGGATTTCGGCGTTAACGGCTTTGGAGAAGGTCGCGGACTGGATCGGCACGGTCTGCGGGAGGCGTTTGTCATGCTCGTTCATGGCGCAAATCCCTCAATAAGCCGCAACATTGTCGATATCGAAATTATAGAGCTGGCGCGCCGAGCCGTAACGGCGGAACTCCTCCGGCTGTGCCTCCACCCCCGCGCGTGCCAGAAGATCGCGCAGAATTTCCAGATGTTCGGGCCGCACCTCCTTTTCGATGCAATCCGCGCCCAGGCTTTTCACCGACCCGCGCACGAACAGCCGCGCCTCATAGAGCGAATCGCCCAGCGCCTCGCCCGCATCGCCGCAGACCACCAGATTGCCCGCCTGCCCCATGAAGGCCGACATGTGCCCGATGCTGCCCTGCACCACGATATCGATCCCCTTCATCGAGATCCCGCAGCGCGAGGCCGCATTGCCCCGGATCACCAAGAG
>PXES01000054.1 GCA_003564655.1 Paracoccaceae bacterium | reverse complement strand
GCTGCCGGGTCCATCGCCGCGCTTCTGGGCGGGCTGGGCTTCATGGTCTGGTCCGGCGGGCAGCAAACCGGCTTCGACCAGTGCCGCGAGACCTCGATCGCCGGGGGCTCGGGGTCCATCGGCGGCCCGTTTGAACTTGTTGACCATACAGGGGCCACGGTCACTGATGCAGATTTCGCCGACCGCCCGACGCTGATCTATTTCGGCTATACCTTCTGCCCCGATGTCTGCCCGCTCGACACAGCGCGCAACGCAGAGGCGGTGGATCTGCTGGACGAGCGCGGGCTCGAGGTCACGCCGGTCTTCGTCTCGGTCGATCACGAGCGCGATACGCAGGAGGCGCTGGCCGAATTTGTCCGGTTCATGCATCCGCGCATGGTCGGGCTGACGGGCAGCGAGGCGCAGATCCGCGCCGCCGCCCAGGCCTATCGCGTCTATTTTGCAAAGCATGACGACGATGACGACGATTTCTATCTCATCGACCACTCGACCTTCAGCTATCTGATGCTGCCCGAGCATGGTTTCGTCGACATCATCCGCCGCGACCAGACGCCCGAACAGGTGGCCGACACACTCGCCTGTTTCATCGAAAACGCCTGAGGTGGCGCGAAATTGACCTGTTGCAGCGCACCACTATCTTTGCGCAGATGATCGAGAGTGTGCCAATGACAATGACAGAGAATGCTGATCCAGATCTCGGCCCGGATGCGACGCTTCTGCTGGTTGATGATGACGAGGTGTTCCTCAAGCGGCTGGCCCGCGCGATGGAAAAGCGCGGCTTTACCGTCGAGACCGCGAATACGGTGACGGCGGGAAAGGTGATCGCGCGCGCCCGGCCGCCCGCCTATGCGGTGATCGACCTGCGGCTGGAAGATGGCAACGGGCTGGACGTGGTCGAGGCGCTGCGCGCCGCGCGCGCGGATGCGCGCATCGTGGTGCTGACTGGTTATGGCGCGATTGCAACCGCCGTGGCCGCCGTGAAGATTGGTGCGACGGACTACTTGTCGAAACCGGCCGACGCGAACGAGGTGGTGCGCGCCCTGCTCGCCAATTCTGGCGAGGCGCTTCCCGAGCCGCCCGAAAACCCCATGTCCGCCGACCGGGTGCGCTGGGAGCATATCCAGCGGGTCTATGAGCAATGCGACCGCAATGTCTCCGAGACGGCGCGGCGGCTGTCGATGCATCGCCGCACGCTGCAACGCATCCTCGCCAAGCGCTCGCCACGTTAAGGGCTTTTTCAGCCGATACGCCGTCACCCCCTTCCACGGCTTTCCCCAGCCCCTGCGGATTCCCACCCGCGACCACGGGCGGTCAATAGGGCCTGGCAAGCCCCAGCGAGGCGTCGAGCCGCTGCCAGGTGGCAGCTTCGAATCGCTCTGGCCACTCAACGCCCCGCTTCTGCGCCATCTGCCGCGCGCGCGGCAGATATGAGCGGGCATAGGCAAGATGCGCATCGATCATTGCCTGTCGCTCGGGCACGGGCGGCGGCAGGGCTGTCAGCACGTCCTTCTGCGCGGCGGTCAGCAGCCGGTTGAGATGCAGGATGCCGCCGCGATGCGGGGCCTGCGTCTCTTCGATCAACAGCTCGACCAGATGATTGCGCAGGTGAAAGACGCCAAGCACGCCATTGATGTATTCCGCGCGTCCGGCAGCCAGATGCAGCAATCCCAGAATGCGGATGAAATCCTCGATCTGGCGGCGCAGCTTCGCGGGGTCGGGCGGGCGCGCGGGCGCGCTTGCCCGCAGCGTCTCGTAAAGGGCGTCGCGGTCGATCAGCGGTTCGAGCGCATCGCGCGCATGAGCCGCGATCTGCGCGGGCTTGAGGATGACCACATCAGTCCGCATCCAGTCCGCAGTGATGGCGTTGATCAGCACGGGGACGGGCTTGCGGTCCCACCAGAGCACGATCTCGCCCGTGCGCGCGATGGCGTCGCGCCACAGCTCTGCAATCTCGTCCGTCGCCCCGTCCTCGGCCACCAGAACGAAATCGATGTCGCTATAGGCATCGGCCAGTCCGTTGCTGAAACTGCCGCTCAGGAACAGCGCCCGCACGCGCGGATCCTCGGCGAGGGCATCCCGGATCGTGTCGATGACGGCCTGATGTTGCATTGCCACTGCCTTTCGCTGCCTGCCGCGACGCTACCGTGAGGTCCCGCCCCCCCTCAATCTTGAATTGCATGGGCCGTCTTGCGCGACTACCCTTCCACATATGACACGGTTTGCCCTCATGCCGCTCTTCGCCCTGCTGCTCGTGGCCTGCGCCACCCCGCAGCAGGCTTGCATCCGCGCGGCCGGGGCGGAACTGGCCGAGCTTGACCGCCAGATCGCCGAGAGCGAGCGCGCCATCGCGCGCGGCTACCGCGAGCGCCCGGCGACCGAGCCGCGCACCACGCTGCATATCTGCGCATGGCCGCGCGAGCCGGTGCTGTTCTGCACCCAGCACACGCCCGGCCAGCGCGCCTCGCGCGAGCGGGTCAACATCCCTGCCGAACAGGCGCGCCTCGCCAGCCTGCGCAGCCAGCGCGGCGCGCTTGCGGCCCGCACTGCCGACGCCATCGCCGCCTGCCAGGCAGAGTGACGCCACGGGCAGCGGCACGGCATCTATCCCCAACCCAGCGCTGCGTCAGCAAAACGCCCTCGGGTCGCATGCAGGGGCGGCTGGGTGGGCGCGGCCCGAGGGCGCTTTGCGCGGGCGCGCGAGGACAGACGATCCTCGCAGGCGATCACCGCAGGCCGACGGCGTGATCTCAGATGGCGCGGCGCAGATGTTGCTGCTCTACGGCCATCCGCGTTTCACTGCCCAGCAGATCGAGCAGCACCCACACTCGCTGATCGGCGGCCATGCTCTCGATGCGCGCAACGAACTGCGCGAACGGCCCTGAAGTGATCAATACCCTGTCGTCGGGGGCAAACTCCGCGACCGGCCGCAACAGGCCTTCGGCGTCGCAGCGCGTCTGCAACTGCTGCACCAGCGCGGGCGGCACGGGCTGCGGTCGACTCCCAAAGCTCACCAGCCTGGTCAGTCCGCTGGTCGCATTCACTGTTCGCCAGCGGCCCTGCGCCGGGTCGAGCGCCACGAACAGATAGCCGGGGAACAGGGGGCGCGCCCGGCGCACGAAGCGCCCGCCTGCGCGCGCCGTCTCTTCCAGCATGGGCAGGAAGTTGCGAAAGCCCTGACGGTCGAGATTCCGCTGCGCGATGCGGTGGCTGTTCGGCTTGATCTGCGCGAGAAACCACGCCTGCTCCGCGTCGGCATCCGGCACCTGTCCCATCATGGGTCGCTCCACTCGCTGCACCTTTTGCAGGCTGCCCGCAACGACGCCCAGATGCAAGCGAGCCCGTCCATTGCTTGCCAAACGGCCATGCAACCGATACCGCTGGCAGGATCCTTGCGACAGGCTCGCCCATGCTCGACCCGTCTTTCTGCCCGGCCCGCGCCTTGGGCCCCAAGGGCGCGACCCGCAGCGGGAACGCGCCATGAGGCTGCTGATCACGGGCGGCGCGGGGTTCATCGGCTCGGCGGTGGTGCGGCTGGCGGTGTCGCGCGGGCATGAGGTCGTCAATCTCGATGCGCTGACCTATGCCGCCTGCCTCGACAGCCTTGCCAGCGTGGCCGACGCCCCGAACTACCGCTTCGAGCACGCCGATATCCGCGACCGTGCCGCGCTGACCCGCATCTTCGCGGCCCATCGCCCCGAGGCCGTTCTGCATCTGGCCGCCGAAAGCCATGTGGACCGCTCGATCGACGGGCCGGGGGACTTCATCTCGACCAATGTGACCGGCACTTACGAGTTGCTCGAGGCCGCGCGCACCCACTGGCAGGGGGCAGGCTGCCCCGGGACCTTCCGCTTCCACCATGTCAGCACCGATGAGGTGTTCGGCTCGCTCGGCCCCGAGGGGATGTTCACCGAGACCACACCCTATGACCCGCGCTCGCCCTATTCGGCGTCCAAGGCGGCCAGTGACCATCTGGTGCGCGCCTGGCATCACACCTACGGGCTGCCGGTGCTGCTGACCAACTGCTCGAACAATTACGGCCCCTACCACTTCCCGGAAAAGCTGATCCCCGTTGTGATCCTGAACGCGCTCCGCGGGAAGTCGCTGCCGATATACGGCGACGGGTCGAACGTGCGCGACTGGCTTTATGTCGAGGATCACGCCGACGCGCTGCTTTTGGTGCTGGAGCGCGGCGCGGTCGGCCGCAGCTACAATATCGGCGGCGAGAACGAGTGCACCAATCTCGATCTCGTGCGCACGCTCTGCGCGATCCTCGATGAATTGCAGCCCCGCGCGCAGGGCACATATGCCGATCAGATCACCTTTGTGCCCGACCGCCCCGGCCATGATGCACGCTATGCCATCGACCCCTCCCGCATCCGCGACGAACTGGGCTGGCGGACCGCCGTGACGCTGGAAGACGGGCTGCGGCGCACCGTTGCGTGGTATCTCGCGAATGAAGCGTGGTGGCGGCCGCTGCAGGCGCGCAAGGGCGTGGGCGAACGGCTGGGGGTGGGGGTTTGATCCTTGTCTTCGGGCGCAACGGGCAGGTGGCGCGCGAGCTGGCGCTACTGGCCCCGGAGGCCGCATTCGCAGGGCGCGAACGCTTCGATCTGGCAGATCCGGGCGCAGGGGGCGCGCGCTTGCGTGCATGGATCATGGAGCAGGCGCCGACAGCGGTCATCAACGCCGCCGCCTACACGGCCGTCGATCAGGCCGAGGCGGACGAGGATCTCGCCAGCCGCATCAACGGCCAGGCGCCCGGCGCGATGGCCTCGGCCTGTGCGGGGCTGGGCATCCCGCTGGTGCATCTCTCGACCGATTACGTCTTCGATGGCGCGGGCGAGACGCCGTTCCCCCCCGACCACCCGCCCGCGCCGCTGAACGCTTATGGCCGGTCGAAACTGGCGGGCGAGATGGCCGTGAGCGCGGCAGGCGCGCGCCATGCGATCCTTCGCACGTCATGGGTTTTCTCGGCGCTCGGGCGCAATTTCGTGACCACCATGCTGCGGCTGGGGGCCGAACGTGACAGCCTGCGCATAGTTGCCGACCAGATCGGCGGCCCGACCCCCGCCCGCGCCATTGCCGAGGCCTGCCTGCAGACGCTCGACCGGCTGCGGGACGCCCCCGAACTGTCGGGCACCTATCACTTCGCGGGACGCCCCGCGACAAGCTGGGCCGGGTTCGCCCGCGCGATCATGGCCGAGGCCGGGCTGGCCTGCCGGGTCGAGGACATCCCCAGCACCGACTTTCCCACCCCGGCGCGTCGCCCGCTCAACTCGCGGCTCGATTGCGTCACGCTGGCGGCGCTGGGCCTTTCCCAGCCCGACTGGCGCGCCGGGCTGCGCGATATGATCCAAGAGGTGAGAGACAGGCCATGACACAGCGCAAGGGCATCATTCTGGCGGGCGGGTCGGGCACGCGGCTGTGGCCGATCACGATGGGCGTCAGCAAGCAGTTGCTGCCGGTCTATGACAAGCCAATGATCTACTATCCCCTTTCGGCGCTGATGCTGGCCGGGCTGCGCGAAATCGCGGTCATCACCACCCCACAGGATCAGCCGCAATTCCAGCGCCTGCTTAGCGATGGCGGGCAATGGGGGCTGCGCTTCGAATGGATTGTCCAGCCAGAGCCCGAGGGGCTGGCGCAGGCCTATCTGCTGGCAAGCAATTTCCTTGCCGGGGCACCATCACTGATGGTGCTGGGCGACAATATCTTCTTCGGCCACGGCCTGCCCGATCTGCTGGCGCGCGCGGGCGAGCGGCCTGTTGGCGGCACGGTTTTCGGCTACCGCGTTTCCGACCCCCAGCGTTACGGGGTGGTGGATTTCGACGCGCAGGGCCAGGTGCGCGCGCTGATCGAAAAGCCGAAGGTGCCCCCCTCGAACTACGCCGTGACGGGGCTTTACAGCCTCGACGGGTCAGCACCCGAGCGCGCCGCGCGCGTGCGCCCCTCGGCGCGTGGCGAGTTGGAGATCGTGACGCTGCTCGAGAGCTACCTGGCCGAGGGGCTGCTGTCGGTCGAGACGATGGGGCGCGGCTATGCGTGGCTTGATACCGGAACGCATGAAAGCCTGCTCGATGCAGGCAATTTCGTCCGCACGCTTGAGGCGCGGCAGGGTCTGCAGATCGGCTCGCCCGACGAGATTGCATTTGCGCAGGGCTGGATCGACCGCGCGGACCTCGCCGCGCGGGCCGAGATATTCGGCAAGACAGCTTACGGGCGCTACCTGCGTGATCTGGCGGCAGGATAGCGCGGCGCAACTGTGAATGGACAAATCGCCCTGCCCTGATAAAGTCGCGATCAGGACATAAGAGGATCCCGTCATGGCGCTGCCGCTTGCCCCGATCGCCTTGTTCGCCGCGAAATACGGCTCCGTCGCGCTGGCGGGCTACGCGCTGGCGCGCCAGGTTCAGGTCGGGCGGACCGACCAGCGGGCCGAGGATGCGATGGACGCGCTGCATGAGGGCGTCAGCGCCCACCGCCCGCGCGACCGCGACCAATTCAACGCCAGCGCCCGTTTCCGCCGCACCATCCGGCTGGGCCACAACGGGCCGGGGATCGAGATCGACGCCTCGGCGCTGGGGCGGCTGCGGATGCGC
>PXES01000251.1 GCA_003564655.1 Paracoccaceae bacterium | reverse complement strand
GGACTGGCATGGCTATAGCGGTCATCACCCGCGGGTGAAACCGGGCCAGATTCCGGGCCATGAATATTGCGGCGAGGTTGTCGCCGCCGGGCCGCGCACTGGCTGGGAGGGCGGCGCGCAGGTCATCGCGCCCTTCATCCTGGCTTGCGGGACATGCCCGTCCTGCCGCGCGGGGGTGTCCAACACCTGCCCCGAGCAGCGCCTGCCCGGCTTTGGCGAACCCGGCGCCTTCGCCGAATATATCGCCGTGCCCCCCGCGCATAACCTGACGCGCCTGCCGCAGGGCATGTCGCCGGTGCTGGCGGCCGGTCTGGGCTGCCGGGTGACGACGGCGTTTCACGCGCTCTCGGACCGCGCCGCCCTTGCCCCGGGCGAGTGGCTGGCAGTGCATGGCACGGGCGGCATCGGGCTGGCCACGCTGATCCTGGCGCGCGCCCTGGGCGCGCGCGTCGTGGTGGTCGATGTCGTGCCCGAGAAGCTGGCGCATGCGCGCGCACTTGGCGCGGAACTGGCGCTTGACGCCCGCGACGGTGGTGTCGCGCAGGCCATCCGCGATGCAACGTCAGGCGGCGCCCATGTCTCGGTCGAGGCGCTGGGGATCGCGCAGACCACCAATGCCTCGCTGCATTGTCTGCGTCCGCTGGGGCGGCATGTGCAGGTGGGCATGCCCTCTGGGCCGGATGCGCGCATGGACATCGACATGAGCGCGGTCTATCAGAAAAACCTCGCGCTTTTCGGCACGCGCGGCATGCCGTCGCACAGATACCCCTCGCTGCTGGGCATGATCGATGCCGGTCTGGTGGATTTCACCCCCATGATCGGACGCGAGGTCGCGCTGTCGCGCGCGGGGGCAGAGCTTGCGCGCTTCGACGGCCCTGCAGCGCCCGGCGTGGCGGTCATCTCGGATTTTCAGGGCTGATCGACAGGGGGCGTCCTTGAAGCGGCTGCGCCCTCGGGCGGCACCCCGCCGCGCATTTCCTTTGCACCGGGTCTGCGAACAGGCTAGGGGCAGGGCACCCGCATCACCACGGAGGCGCAGGGCATGAAAGCTGCCGTCATCACCTTTCCGGGCTCGAATTGCGACCGCGATCTGGCCGTCGCCTTTGCCGAGGCGGGCGCGCAGGTCACGCGGGTCTGGCACAAGGAGAACGCGCTGCCGCCGGGCACCGATATCGTCGGCGTTCCGGGCGGGTTTTCCTTTGGCGACTACCTGCGCTGCGGCGCGATTGCCGCGCGCGCCCCCATCGCCGGGGCGATCCGCGAATTTGCGGGGCAGGGCGGGCATGTGCTGGGTGTCTGCAACGGGTTTCAGGTGCTTGTCGAGATGGGGCTCTTGCCCGGCGCGCTGCTGCGCAACGCGCATCTGCGCTATGTCTGCCGCACGGTCACGCTGCGGGTCGAGACGACCGACAGCCCCTTTACCGCCGCCTATGCCGAGGGCGCCGAGATCGCTGTTCCCGTCGCCCATCACGATGGCAACTACACCGCCGACCCCGAGACGCTGGCGCGGCTCGAGGGCGAGGGGCGTGTGGCGTTTCGCTATCTCGACAACCCCAACGGCTCGGCGGCGGATATCGCGGGCATCCTGTCGGCCGATGGCCGCGTGCTGGGCATGATGCCGCATCCCGAGCGCGCCATCTCGGCGCTGCAGGGCAGTGCCGACGGGCAGCGGCTTTTCGACGGGCTGATGCGCGCTTTCGTGCCCGCCTGATGCGCAGGCGCTTGAGCGGCCCCGGTTATGGCCGTATCCTGCGTCAATGAGTGTGCAGGACCCGCAATCCAGCCGCGTGAGCATCCTCGGCATCCCGTTCTGGGGCCGGGTGGTGATTGCTGCGCTGGTGCTGGCGGCGGGCGTCACAGTGTGGTTCCTCAACAGCTTCCTGACCGAGAATTTTGCGGATTCCACGCGCAACCGCGCCGAATTGCGTCTGGTGCTCTATTCCGGCAATATCCAGTCCGAACTGCAGCGCAACTCGGTCGTGCCGCTGCTTCTGGCGCGCGACCCCGAGTTGATCTCGGCGCTATCCGAGTCGAGCTTCACCGCCACCTCGCAGCGGCTGATCGACCTGCAGGGCGAGATCGGTGCGGCCTCTATCGAACTGATGGACAATTCCGGCCGCGTGGTGGCCGCGACCGACCGCAACCAGCTTGGCAAGAACCGCGGCAATGAATCCGCCTTCGTCGAGGCGCGGCGCAGTTCCGACACTTCCTTTCTGGTCCAGGACCTCGAGACCGGGGGCTTCGGCTTCACCTTCTCGCGCTCGGTGCGGCGCGGCAACGAGGTGCTGGGCGTGGTGATGGTGCTGGCCGACCTGTCGAAATTCGAGCGGAGCTGGGCCGGGTTCGCCGATGCCGTCGCGCTGACCGACTCTGGCGGGCGCATCATCCTCGCGACCGAGCCGCGCTGGCGCGGGCGCACGCTGGAAGAGGCCGTGGCGCTGCAGGACCCGAGCTCGGCCATCACGCGGGCGCTGCGCGCCACCGCCGACTGGACACAGCCGAGCGCCGACGCCTTCGTGCGCGGCGAGGCGGTGCTGCGCTCCGAGGTGCGGGTGCCGTTTCGGGGCTGGCGGCTGGTCAGCTTCACCCGCTACGATTCCGTGCGCGAAAGCGTCAATGCCGTCCTCGCGCTGGTGCTGACGGTCTTTGCGCTGCTGCTGGCGCTGGTCTTCTACATGCTCAGCCGCCGCGCCTGGTCGCAATCGGCGGTCTTTCAGCGCGAATCCGAGGATCTGCGCGCGCTCAACGCCCGGCTGCAGCGCGAGATCGCGGCGCGCGTCCGGGTGCAGAAGGACCTCGCCATGGCCGAGCAGACGCTGGCGCAATCGGCCAAGCTGGCCTCTCTGGGCGAGATGTCGGCCTCGGTCAGCCACGAGTTGAACCAGCCGCTCGCGGCGATGAAGACCTATCTGGCAGGCGCGCGGCTGCTGCTCAAGCGCAAGCGCCCGGATGAGGCGCTGGCCGCCTTTCAGCGCATCGACGACCTGCTTGACCGGATGGCGGCGATTGCCAAGACGCTCAAGAGCTTTGCCCGCAAGGGCGGCGAGGCCTTTGCCCCCATCGACCTGCGCACCTGTCTGGCCGATGCACTGACGATGATGGAGCCGATGCTGCGCGACAGCCGGGTGCTGGTCGTGCGCACCGTCCCGCCCGAGCCGGTGATAATCCTGGGCGACACGGTGCGGGTCGAGCAGGTGATCATCAACCTGGTGCGCAACGCCGTCGATGCCACGCGCAAGGTCAACAGCCCGCAGATCGACATCATCATCAGCGAGGGCGAGACCGCCAAGTTGACCGTGCGCGACAATGGCGAGGGGATCGCCGATCCCGACAGCCTGTTCGAGCCCTTCTACACCACCAAGCCCGCCGGCAAGGGGGTGGGGCTGGGGCTGGCGATTTCGTCGGGGATTGTCGGCGATCATGGCGGGCGGCTGACCGCGCTCAACGCGCCCGAGGGGGGTGCTGTGTTCGAGGTCGAGTTCCCGCGCCACGGCCAGCACCGCGATGCCGCCGAATGAGCCGCGCGCCCGGCACTGACACAAGGAAGAAGGAAGCCCTTTCATGAGCCGCCAGATGCGTGTCGCGATCGTCGATGACGAACAGGATATGCGCCAGTCGATCAGCCAGTGGCTGGCGCTGTCGGGGTTCTCGACCGAGACCTATGCCGACGGGCAAGAGGCGCTGGCCGCGATCACCGCCGATTTTCCGGGTGTGGTGATCACAGATATCCGCATGCCCAACATGGACGGGATGACGCTTCTCAAGCGGCTGGTGGCGCTTGATTCCGCGATCCCCGTGATCATGATCACCGGCCATGGCGATGTGCCCATCGCGGTCGAGGCGATGCGGCTGGGCGCGTTCGATTTCCTCGAAAAGCCGTTCGACCCCGAGAAGATGATGGCGCTGGCCGAACGGGCGGTGAAGAAGCGCAGCCTCGCGCTCGAGGCGCGGGCGCTGCGTTCGGAACTGGCCGATGGCAGCACGCTGATGCGCCGTCTGGTCGGCGCATCCGAAGTGATGCAGCGGCTGCGCGAGGATATCCTCGATATCGGGCAAGCCGACGGGCATGTGCTGATCGACGGCGAGACCGGCACCGGCAAGACGCTGGTGGCCCATGCGCTGCACGCGGTCGGCCCCCGCGCGGGGCGCAAGTTCGTGGCCCTCAGCCTTGCCGGGATGAGCGATGAGGACCTGGCCGTGCGGCTGTTCGGCCCGGTAGCCGAAGGCGCAGGCAAGCCCCTGACCGAAGAGGCGCGCGGCGGCACGCTGGTCATCGAGGATGTCGAGAACCTGTCCGAGGCGATGCAGGCGCGGCTGCTGGGTTGGCTCAACACCATCGGCACCCCGCCCGAGACCCGGGTGATCGCCATCTGCAACACGCACCGCGCCGACCAGACCATCGAGGACGCGCTGCGCCCCGACCTGTTGTTCCGGCTGAGCGCGCACAAGCTCCCCCTGCCGCCGCTGCGGACCCGCGGCGAGGATATCCTGGCGCTGTTCAACACCTATCTGGGCCAGTTCGCCGAGGAATATGGCTGTCCGGTGCCCGAGGTAACGATGCCCGAGGCGGCGCAGCTTCTGCAGGCGCCCTGGCCCGGAAATGTGCGCCAGCTTGTCAATATCGCCGAGCGCGCGGTGCTGCAGAGCCGCCGCGAGGAAGGGGCGCTGATGTCGCTGATCATGGCCGACAACGAGGCCGCGACCGAGGCGCTGACCACCGAAGGCAAGCCGCTGAAAGAGCATGTCGAGGCCTTCGAGCGCATGCTGATCGACAACACCATGCGCCGCCATCGCGGGTCGATCACCGCGGTGATGGAGGAATTGCGCCTGCCGCGCCGGACGCTGAACGAGAAGATGGCGAAATACGGGCTGGTGCGCGGCGACTACGTGTAGCGCGCGCAGTCTCGCCCGGCCCGCATGTGTGCCGCGGCAGCGCCGTCGCAGGGGGCTCGATGCCCCCTGTGACGGCACCCCCGTCGGAGATGGAAAAGCGCCCGCGAGCGGAGCCCACCCACCCGCCCATGCCCCGCTTGCGGGCGCTTGCCCCCCGCTCCGGGGGGCGGGGGGCGATGCGGGCATGCGGCGCGATACGGTTTGAGGTTGAGCGGTTCGGGATGGCGCCCTTGCGCAGATCCCCGACAAGCGCCCTCGGGCCGTGCAGGGGCGGGTGGCCGCACACGCCCCGAGGGCGCTTTGGGCATGATCGCGCCAGCCGGGAAAACCGGCCCTGCTGCGCGGTGATCCGCCGGAGGCTCGCTTATTCCGCGCGGCGGTCGCCCACTGTCCCCGTGAGCTGGGCGAGCAGTGCGGCGGCGGCGCGTTGCTCGGCTTGGCGCTTGGAGCCGGCGCGGCCCTGCGCCGTCGCACCGTCCGCAAGCCGCACCTCGACAGTGAAGTCCGGCGCGTGGTCGGGGCCGTCGCGGGACAGAGCGACATAGGCGGGCGGGGTCTGGCCGCGCGCCTGCGCCCATTCCTGCAGGCTGGTCTTGGCGTCCCGCGCATCGGCGCGCACGCCAGCGATCCGCCCCCCCCACAGCCGCAGCACCACAGCGCGCGCCGCCTCGAACCCGGAATCGAGATAGACCGCCGCGATCACCGCCTCGAGCGCGTCGGCCAGGATCGCATCTTTCCGCCGCCCGCCCGAGAGCATCTCGGAGCGCCCCAGTTTCAGCGCCTCGCCCAGGCCGATCTCGCGCGCGACCTCGGCGCAGGCCTCCTTGCGGACCAATGCGTTGAAGCGCGGCGCAAGCTGGCCCTCGGTCGCTTCGGCATCCCGCTCGAGCAGGGCCTCGGCCACCACCAGCCCCAGCACCCGGTCGCCCAGAAACTCCAGCCGCTGGTTGTCGGGCCGCGTGGGCGTGGCGATCGACGGGTGAGTCAACGCCTCGCGCAGCAGCTCGGGGCGCGCGAAGTCATGGCCAAGCCGCGTGGCAAGGTCGTGCAGCGCGCGCGAGAGCTTCACGGCAGGCTCTGGAAAAACCGGTCGCTCCGCCAGGTCCAGAAGAAGAACAGCGAACGCCCCTCGGCCGAGAAGACCACATGCCGCGCGCGCCCGATCAGATGGTCGAAGGGCACCATGCCCACGCCACCCACCTGCCGGGGCATGCGCGAGTCGAGCGAGTTGTCGCGATTGTCCCCGATGAAGAAGAAATGCCCCTCGGGGACCGTGAAAACGGGCGTGTTGTCGCCCGAGCTGTTGTCGGTGATGTTCAGCACCGGGTAGCTGCGGCCATTGGGCAGCGTCTCGATGGCGCGCGACTTGAGGCAATCGCCACCCTCGCCCACGGGCGCATTTTCGCAGCGCGGGAATTGCCCGGTCCCGCCCTGCCGCTCGTAGCGTTCGACGAAATCGCCAGCGGGCTCCTGCGGCAGCGCCTCGTCATTGAGATAGACCACCCCGTCGCGCATCTGCACCCGGTCTCCGGGCAGCCCGATCAGGCGTTTGATGTAGTCCGCCCCCGTGCCGGGATGGCGGAACACCACGATATCGCCATGCTCGGGTTCGTTGCCCAGGATGCGCCCCTCGAACGGGCACAGGCCGAAGGGGCAGGACCAGCGCGAATAGCCATAGGCCATCTTGTTGACGAACATGAAATCGCCGATCAGCAGCGTTTC
>PXES01000385.1 GCA_003564655.1 Paracoccaceae bacterium | reverse complement strand
GCGTCGCCCGAATAGCAGATGTTGCAGCCGATACACTCGCGGATATCCTCAAGGCGCCCTTCGTCGATCTTGCGGGGCAGGAACGGGTCGGCGATCGAGGGGCGCGCGGCGCCGATCAGATCGACGATCCCGCGTTTTACCTGCGACACCATGGTGTCGGGCGAGGTGAAGCGGCCCACGCTGACCACGGGTTTCGAGGTCACCGACTTGACCCAGTTCATGTAAGGCTCGAGCGCGCCCTCCTTGACGAAGCGCGACATGCCCATCTCGAGCGTGTAGTCGGCGACGTTAATGTCCCACAGGTCGGGCAATTCGGCGAGCATCTCGAACATCTCGCGCCGCTCGCCCCATTCGGGCTTGCCGTCCTCGCCGATGGTCTCGTCAGCCTTGAAGCGCACGGCCACGGCGCAGCGGTCGCCGACGGCCTCTTTCGTGTCCTCGATCAACTCGCGGATCAGCCGCACGCGGTTCTCCAGGCTTCCGCCATACTCGTCCCGGCGTGTATTGGCGCGCGGGTCGAGGAAATTGGCCAGCAGATAGCCATGCGTGGCATAGACATAGACAATGTCGAACCCGGCATCGCGCGCGCGGATCGCCGCCTTGCGGTGCCAATGGCGCAACTCGCGGATATCAGCGCAGTCCATGGCGCGGGTCTGATAGGGGTGGCCCTCGGCATTGGGCATCGAGGCCACGTCCATCGGCGGCAGGCGCGTGAAATTGTTGGCCGAGCGCCCCCCGCCATACCAGAGTTCCGCCCCCGCCAGCGATCCATATTCATGCACCTTGTCGGTCATCACCCGGTGCGCGCGGATGTCGTCATCGTTCCACAGCGTGGCCGAGACCGTGGTCAGGTCGTCCGATGTCGGGTGGATCGAGCAATACTCGGTGCAGACCACCCCCCAGCCGCCCTCGGCCTTGACGCGGCGCATCTCGGCCAGCATCTGCGGGCGCAGATGTCCCATGCCGGTGCAATGCGGCACCTGGTAAAAGCGATTGGGGGCCGTGACCGGGCCGATCTTTACCGGCTCGAACAGGATGTCGTAGCGGGGGTCTCTGACCATTTCAGGCTCCTTGATGCGCGATCACGGGCGTTTGGCGGCAAGGCGGCTGTCGCGCTTGGCCTGCCCGCGCGTGGCGCAGCCCAGACACCCGGACGAGTTAAGCAGCGTGCCCACCCGCATCGCGACATTCTCGCCATTGATATGGGCGCCGGTGACAAGGGTGGCGTGTGGCACGGCCATCGCCTCGCCCGCGAAAAAGACGCGGTCGCCCAGCGGCTCAGCCAGCGCCGCGCGGCCGCCGAACCCACCCGGACGCGCCGCCGAATAGGCGCCGCGCGCCAGCGGGTCGCTTTCCCAGCCCGCCATGGTGCCGCGCAGGAAATGTCGGCGCACATCGCTGCCCAGCATCGATTCGAGCTGGTCCATGGCAAAGGCGATGGCGGCGCGCTCGCCCTCGGCCTCCAGCTCGCTGCCGAAGCGGCCACCGGCGAAGCCGACCATGTAGTCATGGTCATTCGGGAAGGCGAGGTAGTAGCAGGCCGGGGCGGGCAAGGTGCGCTCGATATCATGCGACAGGAAATCATTGGGCGAGACCCCGAAGCGCGCGCCATCGAACATCAGCCCGATCTTGACAAGCTGGCCCATCGGCAGATCGTGGATCGCCTGCTGCTTGGTGTCCGGCAAGTCGGGCGTGAAACGAATCGCGCCAGAGGCCAGCACCCCGGTCGAGACCGTGACGATGCAGGCGCGCGCCCGGATCGTCCCCGCGTCGGTCTCGACCCGCACGCCGTCGCCCGACCAGTCCACATGGCGGGCGGGGGTGTTCAGCCGGATGGGCATTCCGCGCGCCAGCGTCTCGGCCAGCGTGCCCAGCCCCTCGCGCACCAGCGCGTTGATGCGGTGATCCGCGAAGGAATACCAGTCGAGCCGCGAGACCTGATCCATGTCGGCGCCGAAATCCATCGGCCCCATCCAGGTGGAAATGACATTGGCGAAGGGCGCGTCCATATCCAGAAGCGATGCAGCCGGGACGTCGCTGCGCCCGTTGGCCAGCGCGGAGTAGAAGGTCGACCAGGTGCGGTCGCGCTGGCGGCGCTCTGACGTCTCGGCGGGGCGATTGCCGATATAGAGCATGTCGCGCGGGTTGCGGTGATCGACCAGTTCGAAGTCGAGCTGCCGCGCGAGACGCTCGTAGATTGAATCCGCCGGGCCTTGAAGCCAGCTTGCCCCGCGGTCGAAAGGGGCGCCAAGGCTGTCGGACTCGGTCCAGGCCCGCCCGCCGACGCGGCCTGCGGCCTCGACGACCACGACCTCGAGCCCCTGATCGACCAGCGAACGCGCGACGGCGATACCTGCGGCGCCCGCGCCGATCACCACCACATCCGGGTTGGCGGGCAACGCGCGCGCGGTACCGGCCAGCAGGGTCGTCGCCATTGTCGCCTGCATCAGCCTGCGGCGTGTCATCTTGTGCGGCTGGGTCATGTCGGACACCTCTTTCACGGGTAGATGGGGTTGGCGGGCATCTCGAAATGCCGCGGGAAGAAGTGATGCAGCAGGGTGCGCATCTGGTCGCGCGCGTTGTCCACATCCATCTCTTCGGGGTAGAGCAGCATATCGAGCCAGAGCCCGTCTGCCGTACTCTCGATCAGATGCGAGACGCGCTCGGGGTCGAGTGCCGCCTTGCCGCTTTCGGCGACAAGGCGCGTGCAGCATTCATCCATGAAGTCGCTGCGCTCGAGGTCGAAATTCTCGGAGATGTGGCGGTAGGTGGCACGATGGCCGGATTCGCCGAAAAAGGCGAACCACACAGCGATTTTTGTCGGCGTGCAGATCTCGGGGGCGAAATGCGCCTCCATCAGCGCCCAGAGGCGTTCTGCCGGTTCATCGGGCACAGCGGCCAGCGAGGCCATCCAGCGCGCGCGGTGCTCCTGCACCAGCGAGGCGAGCGTTGCCTCCAGAAGCTTGTCCTTGTTGCCGAAGTGCAGGTTGATGATCCCGGCGGACAAACCGGCCTGTCTGGTCAGCAGCGCCGTGGTCGTGCCTGAGAGCCCGTGCTCTGCGATGATCTGCATGGCAGCGTCGATCAGCTGCTGCTCGCGCTGTTCCTTGGGAGCTGTTCGCCGCGTCGTCAGCGTGCCGGAATTCTGCATTCTTCTGTCCTTAGTTTTCGGTCATGGGGATTAGGGCGGCGTCGTCCCAGCTGAGCCAGACTTGCGCGCCGGAGGTCTGCAAAGCCGCGTCAGCGGCGGTGTTCGGCACCGACACGACCAGCGGTGCGTCGACCGCACCGGTCTCGACCAGATATTGCGTGCGCTCGCCCAGATAGACGCGGTCCTTGAGCACACCGGGCAAGCCCTGGCCCGCGGGCGGCTTGGCGTGGATGGCGATACGCTCGGGGCGGATGGCAAGGCAGGGCGTGCGCCCCGCACCGGCAAGCTGGCTTGTCGGCAGACGCGCCGAGGCCATCTCGGCGATGCGGATGTGGCTGATACCGCCATCCTCGGACAACACCCTGCCGGTTAGGAAATTCATCGAGCCCACGAAACTTGCCACACGCCGCGAGACGGGCCGTTCATACAACCCGGCGGGGGGGTCGATCTGCAGCACGCGACCCTCGGCCATCACCGCCACGCGGTCCGACAGCGCCATCGCTTCCTCCTGGTCATGCGTGACCAGCACGAATGTGATCCCGACACTGCGCTGCAACGCGCGCAACTCCATCTGCATCTGCTCGCGCAACTGTTTGTCGAGTGCGCCCAGCGGCTCGTCCAGCAGCAGCACCTTGGGCCGCAGGATCAGCGCGCGCGCCAGCGCCACCCGCTGCCGCTGCCCGCCCGAAAGCTGGTCGGCCTGCCGGTCGCCGAAGCCCGGCAGCTTGATAAGCTCCAGCATCTCGTCGATGCGCCGGGCGCGTTCGGCTTTGTCGAGCTTCAGCTTGCGCAGCCCGAAGCCGATATTGTCGCGCACGTTGAGATGCGGAAAGATCGCGTAGTTCTGGAACACCATGTTGACCGGGCGCATATGCGGCGGCACGGCATCCATCGGCGCGCCGTCGATATGCACCTCGCCCTCGGTCGCGGCCTCGAACCCCGCGAGGATGCGCAATAACGTCGTCTTGCCCGACCCCGACGCACCGAGGATCGAGAAGAATTCGCCCCGCCTGATGTTGAAGCTCGCCTCATGCACGGCGCGAAAAGTGCCGAACCGCTTGCCGACGTTGCGCAGCGCGATCATGGTCTCGTCAGACATCGCTCTACTCCCTGTCCATGATCTTGATGGAACCGCGTTTGTTGATCTTCAGCCCCAGGAAGACCAGCGCGAAGGAAAACAGCAGGATCAGCGTGCCCAGCGCCAGCACCACCGGAAAGGCGCGCGGGATGCGCAGCTGGCCCCAGACATAGAGCGGCAGGGTCAGGTCATTGCCGCCCAGGAAGAACGCCATCACGAACTCGTCGAACGAGACGGTAAAGGTCAGCAGCAGGCTGGCCACGATGCCGGGCAGGATGATCGGCACGGTCACGCGCCAGAACACATACCAGCCATTCTCGCCCAGATCGGCGGCGGCTTCCTCCATCGCGGCGTCATAGCCCTCAAAGCGCGGCAGCAGAGTGGCGATGGCGAAGGGCAGGCAGATGATGATGTGCCCCGCCGCAATGGTATAGAGCGACAGTGGAATGCCCAGCGTGCTGACCATCAGCAGAAGCGCCACGCCGAAGATGATCGGCGGCACCACAAGCGGCAGCAGGATGAAGCCCAGGATCGGCCCCTTGCCGGGAATGCGGTAGCGCACCAGCGCCTTGGCCGCGAAGATACCCAGCAGGGTAGAGACCACCGCGACCGACCCCGCCACCCGCACGCTGTTCTCCAGCGCGCGCAGCACGGCCGTGCGCTCGAATAGCTGGGCGTACCACTGGAAGGTCCACCCCTCGATCGGGAAGCGGATATAGAGCCCCGAGCTGAAGGAAAACAGCGGGATGAACAGGATCGGAATATAGAGCAGCCCCATGAAGAACGCGGCGTAAAGCTGCAATGCCCGGTTGGGTTTGTGGAACTCGTGGCGCTTGATCATCTTGCCCATCTCCGCAGCGCGTACATCAGGCCAAGGAAAAGCAGCCCCACCAGCGTGATTGACAGGATCATGGTGATCGCCAGCGCGGCACCCATTGGCCAGTTATTGACCGTGCCGAACTGAAGCTGCACCAGATTGCCGATCATCTGCGCATTCGGCCCGCCCACCAGAGCGGGAGTCACGTAGTCGCCCACGGTCGGGATGAACATCAGGAACGTGCCCGCGATCACCCCGGGCATCGACAGTGGCAGGATCACCCGGAAAAAGCGCATCACCGGCCCCTCGCCCAGATCGGCCGAGGCCTCGAGCACGGACTTGTCTATCTTCTCGAGCGAGACATAGATCGGCAGCAGCGCGAAAGCCGCCCAAGCATGAGCCAGCGTGATGATCACGGCCGTCCGGCTGTAAAGCAGCACGTTCAGCGGCTCGGCGATCAGGCCAATCTCCATCAGCCCCGAGTTGATCACCCCCTCATAGCCGAGGATCACCCGCCAGGCGAAGACCCGCAGCAGGTAACTGGTCCAGAACGGCAGCGTGATGATGATCAGCCAAACCAGTTTGTTGCGATGCACATGAAAGGCCAGGAAATACGCCATTGGATAGGCCAGCACCACGGTCAGCAGCGTGGCCGCCATCGCCATGCCCAGCGAACGCAGCAGCAATGTGGTGTAGAGCGGCTCGGACAGGATGGTGGTGTAGTTCCGCACCGACCAGTCATCTGCATAGTCGAAGCCAATCTGCGTCCACAGGCTCATCGCGCTCATCAGCAGGAAGGGCACGATGACCGTGATGCCAAGGATCACAAGCGTCGGGGCGAGCAGCGCCAGCCCGCGCAGTGACTCGAATCGGGCGAGCAGGCGGCGGAGGCTGGAGGTCCCCCGCCTTGCGCCTGTCGTACCAAGACCATCGGATGAGTGGGTAATCGTCATCGCGTCAGTCTGCCTGCCCCGCCCGATTTGCACAAAGCCGCATTCAGAACCCGGCCTTGATCTGCTCGTAGAGCGTGTTCATCCGCGCCGACCATTCGGGCGGCTGGGGGATGGACCGGTGCCCCGCGTCCAGAATGTCCATCGGATCGCGCGAGAGGGTCAGCGCGGCGAGCTCCTCGTCGTCGAACAACTCCAGCACCCGCGCATTGGAATGGCCATAGCCATAGTCGCCGGTCAGGAACTCGCCTGCCGAGACGCTGATCAGCGCGTCGAGCACGTCATAGGCGCGGTCGGGGTTCGGTGCCTCGGCGTGCAGCATGAAGCCGCACCCCCAGGTCAGCGCGCCTTCTTTCGGCTGGGCGAAACGCACTGGCACTTCCTCGAAGGTCAGCTCTACCGCCGAGCTGTTCCAGGTCATCGCGGCGACCATCTCGCCTGCTGCCAGCGCCTGGTTCAGCGAAGAGGTGTCGTCCGTATAGGTCCGCACCAGCGGGCGCTGCTCGCGCAGCACGGCGGCGATGGCCTCGAACGCCTCGTCCGTGTGGATTTCCTCGAACGGCACGCCCGCCTTGATTGCCGCACACCACCAGGCATCGTCACCCGTGGCGAGCATCCCGATGCGGCCCGCGTAACGCTCGTCCCACAGGATATCCCAGCTTTCCTCGCCCTGCAGGTCATAGAGGTCGGTGCGGTAGGTGATCGAGGTCTGCCCCCAGTCGAAGGGCACCTGCCAGACGCCGCCATCGGCATCTTCGAGATTGTGCGGTTCCTCATACAGGCTGGGGATCACATCGGGCCAGTTCGACAGGCGCGAGATATCGATGGGCTGGAACAGCCCGGTCTGGCGCCAGCGCGGGATATCACCCATGCAGGGGTGAATCAGGTCCGACACGAAGCCTGAACGCAGCCTGGTCAGCCCGTCCTCAGGCGCACCGAAGATGGCGAAATCTGGCACGTCGCCGTGCTTCTCGATGTAGTCCTGATAGAGTTCCGGCACATCGAAGCCGCCCCAGGTGAACACCGTCGCATGGCCATCGCCCGACGCCATCGCCCGGCGCGGGAAGGGGCTGCTCATGACCGGGACGATACCGGCGGCCAGCAAACTGCGCGTGAAGGCACGGCGGCTGAGCCGACCCTGTTTCACGCCCGAGATCATCTGTCTGATAGTCATGTCTTCGAGTCTCCCTGTTTTCTGCGGTCGGGCTTCTGCGCTGTCCCGTTTCCCGTTGCTTCGTTGTCACTCGCTCCGACGATCTTGCCTTGAGTATACGGTTTCAGTGGATGCCCAGTGTCGCGCTTTCGCTGCGTGTCCCGGGGGCAGATGAACGGCGTCGCCGCAACTTTATCACCTGCCGCGCAGCCTTGCGGCCCGAAGCGACGGCCCCATGCGCCGTGCCGCAATAGCGTGGCGAGGCCGCCTCGCCGGCGAAGACGAGCGCGCCGTCCCAGTCCTTTCCGGCCAGCGCCTTGCGGGTCCGCCGCCGCGTGCCGACACCGTTGAAGGAATAGCTGCCCAGCGCGAACGGGTCCTGTGCCCAGCGGGTAATCTGCGCCGCGATTGGCGCCGGAAAATCCGAGCCGAACATCGCGCGCAACGCCTCTTGCGCGGCCGCGAGCGTCTCGGCGTCGGACAACCCCTCGATCCCGCGCGCCTGCACACCGGCGTTGAAGCCCAACAGCACCGGCACCCCGGCGACATGCGCCATGTCGATCCATTCGGCCCATTCACCCGCGACCGGGCCGGACCATTGCAGCCAGTCGCAATCACTCGGCCAGGCGACCCTGTCAAAACGCAGATAGCATTTGTTCAGAACCCCCATGCGCAACCCCGCGATGGCGCGGTCACGCCTGCGGTCGAGCGGTTCGGCAAAGGTGATCGCACCGGCCTGCAACACCCCCAGCGGCACTGTGACGATCACATGGCTGGCCAGAATGTGACTGCCATCGGCAAGGTGGATGTCCCCCCCTGCGCCGCGAGGCGCCAGCGCCCGGACCTCGGTGCCGTAATTGATGGTCAGCCCCTGCATCAACACAGGCAGAAGCTGGTCGAAGCCTTCGGGGAACAGCACATCCGCCCCGGCCACATCCTTGTCGTCATCGTAATACCACGCCGACAGTTCTTCCCAGTCGGCGGCATACTCATGCTCGATCGACGTGTTGATCCATTTGCGCAGCAGCGCGCGATCCTCGGCCGAGGCGTCCTGCCAGTGGCGCGACTGGCGCACCGCGTCGGCCAGCGACATATCGGCCTCGGCGTCCTCGATCTCGGTACGGATGCGCTTGAGCAGGCGCTTTGCTGGCTTCAGCGCGCCGCCATATTGCAGCACGCTGCCATCCGCGTCGATCCAGCGCGAACTGGCGTAGCTGGTGACGACGCGCCGCGTACCGGCGGCATCGGCGATCGTTGTCAACGGGTTCTTGTCAGTGCCGTGAATCCACGTCGCACCCAGATCCACCGGCAGGTCGGGCCAGAGGCGTGAGGTCTGGACGCGCCCACCGGGGCGATCGCGCGCCTCGAGCACCCGGACCGGGATGCCTTGCTGCGAAAGGCTCTGCGCCGCCGCAAGCCCGGCCAGCCCGGCACCGATAACGACCACCTCGTTTTCGGATCGCTGATAAGTCACGCAAATACCCTCGGTGATACCGGTTGGGACGACGAGCGCTGCCAGCGCGGCGCGCGCCGCACCCTGCCCCGCCTCAGAAAGAGTAGGTCAGCCCAGCAACGAGGGCGCTGGAACGCACAGGCGAGGTCGAGTCGTGATAGTCGAGGCTCACATTGACCGAATCCGAGAAGAAATAATCGACGCCAACGTTCCAGTAGTTGATCGCCGAAGAGTAGCCACCGCCATCTTCAAGGTTGAAGTTACCCTGATTGCGTCCGACCAGCGCGCGCAATCCGATATTGTCTGTCGGATAAACTGTGAGCAATGCCCGCATGTTCGTGTTGTTACTCGTGTGATTGTAGGACGCGTAGGCCCCGACCTCGACCATGTCGTTGATCGCGTAATCCACGCCCAGATAAAACAGGCCGCAGCAGTAGCCGGAGTCGTCGTACCAGTACCG
This sequence comes from Paracoccaceae bacterium, assembly GCA_003564655.1. Classification (GTDB taxonomy): domain Bacteria; phylum Pseudomonadota; class Alphaproteobacteria; order Rhodobacterales; family Rhodobacteraceae; genus Roseinatronobacter. Next base: position 16,035 of record PXES01000385.1, on the reverse strand, counting down.
CTCATACCCGATATCGAGCGATAGGCCGAAATCCGTGAAATACTCCCAGCCGACGAATACGCCGATCTCGAGTGAATCGGGGTCTTCGTAGTCGAAGCCGCCGCCGTAGTAGTCGATCACCGCTTCGGAGAAATCGACATTCGACAGGAACACGCCTGCGTAAAAGCCCGACGGCACATACGCATACCCAGTGAACTGCAGCGCCGGTTTGCGGCCAGTCTGCGACTCGCCCGACGCGATATAGTCGGACAGAAAACTCACACTGCCGCCGAAACCGATGTCCTGCGCTGACGCGCCCCCGCCCGCGACACCCAGCGCGGCGGCTACTGCCAAGACCTTTGTGTTCGCCATGGTTTTGTCCCTCGCTCCGATTGTGAAGATATGTTCTGAATGTTCATTCATTCATTAATGGGACCCGTGACCCTGCGTCAACACATTTGTTCGCGTCAGGCCGATGAATGCGAGCGGGGCAATGCGTTCTGCACAGAATCTGGGCGAGCCGCGGGAATTTCCCGGGCCCGTTCGGTTGGTTGGTATTGGTTGGGGGCACCGGATCTTTGGCGCACTACCGGCGGATGTGGCGCCTGGGCGCGCTCCGACACAAGTTTCGCACGACGATTCGGGTCAGTTGATCAGCCCGGCATGGCGCATCGCGGCATCCATCCCGGCCTGCGCCGTCTCTGTCAGGCCGACCAGCGGCAGGCGGACCTCGTCGCGGCACTTGCCCAGCCGCGACAGCCCGTATTTCGCACCCACCAGCCCGGGCTCGGCGAAAATCGCCAGATGCAGCGGCATCAGCTTGTCGTGCAGCGCAAGCGCGCGCGCGAAATCGCCCGCAAGCGTCGCCTCCTGGAATTCGGCGCACAGGCGCGGGGCGACATTGGCCGTGACCGAGATGCAGCCCACCCCGCCCTGCGCGTTGAAGCCCGGCGCGGTCGCGTCCTCGCCCGATAGCTGGATGAAATCCGGCCCGCAGGCCATGCGCTGCAGGCTCACGCGTTCAAGATCACCGGTCGCGTCCTTGACCCCGATGATGCGCGGCAGCTCGGCCAGCCGCGCCATCGTCTCGGGCAGCATGTCCACCACCGACCGGCCGGGAATGTTGTAGATGATGATCGGCAAATCGCAGCAATCGTGCAACGCCGTGTAATGCGCGACAAGCCCGGCTTGCGGGGGCTTGTTGTAATAGGGCGTGACGACCAGCGCGGCATCGGCGCCCACCTCTTGCGCGTGACGTATGAAGCCGATGGCCTCGGTCGTGTTGTTTGACCCGGTGCCCGCGATGACCGGCACGCGTCCCGCAGCGGCGCGCACCACTTCCTCGATCACACGCTCATGCTCGGCATGGCTGAGTGTCGGGCTCTCGCCGGTGGTGCCGACGGGCACCAACCCGTGCGAGCCCTCGGCGATCTGCCACTCCACCAGCGCGTGCAGCGCGTCGATATCGAGCGCCCCGTCCTTGAGAGGCGTGACCAAAGCCGGTATCGAACCTCTGATCTGCATCTGCGCCTCCTCGTCTGGACCCCGTGCCGCGCCGCGCCCGTCTTGCGCAAATGTGTGTTGCCCCGCACCCGGTGCCGGTTAGAACGACGGGGGAGCAGTTTCAAGTCAAATGAGGGTCAAGATGGTTCCTGCCCCTGCCATGCGCGGTTGCGCGCGCGTTGTCGGCGTCATGGCGCTGTGCCTGTGGCCCGGCCTGGCTCTGGGTCAATCGGCGCCGCCGCCGTCGCGCGATGCCGGAATGCTGGCCGCCGCCATGACCGCTGCCGCGGCGGGCGACTGGTCCGAGGCCACGGTCCGCGCCGCCGCCAGCAAACCCATCGCGGGCGATCTTGTCACCTGGATGGCCCTGCGCGCAGGCGAAGGCGATTTCGCCGCCTATCGCGCGTTTCTGGACAGCCGGGCGCATTGGCCGCTGATCAACACTGTGCAGCGGCAGGCCGAGGCGCTTCTTCCGCGAGAAACCCCCGAAACCGTTCTCGCCTTCTTTGCAGACCGCGAACCGCTCAGCCCCGACGGTCATCTGGCGCGTCTCTTCGCGCTCGACGCCAGCGGCGCGCGGGACGAGGCCGCCGCCCACGCCGCGCGTCTGTGGCAGGAGATGCCGCTTGACGGTGAAGCCGAGTTGCGGCTGCTGCGCAATTTCGCAGACGCGCTGGCGCCGCATCATGCCAACCGAGTGTCGATGCTGCTGTGGGAAGGTCAGCGCAACGCCGCGCGCCGCCATCTCGACCGCCTGTCCGCAGGTGAACGCGCGCTGGCTCGGGCCCGCATCGCCGTGCAGGAGGGCACGACCGGCGTCGATGCCCTGGTCGCGGAAGTGCCCGCGTCACTGGCCAGCGATGCCGGGCTGATGCACGACCGCTTCCAGTTCCGGCTACGCGCGGGCAACACGGATGGCGCGGCAGAACTCATGCTTGCCCAGTCGCGCGACGCTGCCGGGCTCGGCCGCCCCGAGGCCTGGGGCCCGCAGCGCATCAGGCTGGTGCGCGGCGCCATGGCAGAGGGCGACTATGCCGAGGCGTACGAGTTGGCCACCCCGCACGGACTCAGCGACGGGCTGTTCTTCGTCGATCTGGAATTTCTCGCAGGCTTCATCGCGCTGATCTATCTTGATCGGCCCGAAGACGCCTTGCAGCATTTCCGCGCTTTGCGCGTGCGCAGCACCAGCCCCATCAGCCTCGGCCGCGCGGGCTATTGGGAGGGCCGCGCGCATGAGGCGCTGGGCGACGATATCTCGGCGCAGGCCGCGTTCGAATTCGGGGCCGAACATCAAAGCGGCTTCTACGGCCAGATGGCGGCTGACCGGCTGGGACACCCCCTCGATGAGGCGCTCCTCGACGGCCCCGCCTATCCCGACTGGCGCGAAACGACGCTGGCCGGGTCGGACCTGCTGCAAGCCGCGCTGCTTCTGCGCGAGGCCGGGGAGGGGCACGAGGCGCGGCGCTTCGTGCTGTTCCTCGCCCGGCAGATCGAGGACGAGGCCACGCTGGGCGCGTTGGCCGACCTGATGCTGGAGCTTGGCGAGCCGAATTTCGCGCTGAACATCGCCAAGATCGCCGTGCAGTCCGAACTCATCCTGCCGCGCGCCTATTTTCCGCTGACCGATCTTGCAAAGGCCGATCTGCCGGTGCCGATGGATCTGGTCAAGGCCATCGCCCGGCGCGAAAGCGAGTTCGACGCCGCTGTTGTCAGCCCGGCGGATGCGCGCGGACTGATGCAGGTCCTGCCGGGCACGGGCCAGATGATGGCCGACCGGCTGGACATTCCGTTCGAGGCGCGCGACCTGACCCGCGACCCGGAATTGAACGCACGGCTGGGCGCGGCCTATCTGCTGGAGTTGCGCGAGGAGTTCGGCCCCTCGCTGGCACTGGTCGCGGCGGGGTACAATGCCGGGCCGGGGCGGCCACGGCAATGGATCCCGCGGCTGGGCGACCCGCGCGATCCAAGCGTGGACATCACCGAATGGGTAGAGCGCGTGCCTTTCGCCGAGACACGCAATTACATCATGCGCGTAGCGGAATCGCAGGTGATCTACCGCGCCCGGCTGGCGGGCAGCCCGCAGCCTATCGGGATGCAGGCGTTGCTGCGCGGGCAGTGATACAAGCCCGGAGGGCGGGCGATGAAAGGCGCCGGTTCGGGGCCCCGCCCACCCCCCCGATCGCCCCTCACCGGCGCTGCCCCGTCCAGCGCCCGGGGCGCGGGGCTCAGCCCAGCGCGATCACCACACCCACCGCGATCAGAGCCACGCCTGCGATGCGGTTTGCGCGCGCGAGCGCCCGGCCCGAACGCAGCACCGCCCGGGCGCGGTCGATCGCGAAGGCGATGGTCAGGTTGCCCAGCATCGGGACCACCACCGACACGGCAAGGATCGCGGCGATATCGGCCCCGGTCACCCGCGACAGGTCGAAGAAGCCCGGCAGCACGCCCATGTAGAACAGGATCGCCTTGGGATTGGCGAGGATCACTGTCACCCCGGCGGCGAAGCCTGCCAGCGCGCCGGGGCGCATCAGGCGGCTGTCAGCCGAAAGCTGCGCCTCGGCATGGCGGATGAGTTGCACCCCCATGATCACGAACATGCCCATCGCGACCCATTTCAGCGCCTCGAGAAGCCCGCCATAGAGCGACAGGACCCAGCTCAGCCCGAAGATCGCCGCCAGCGGCCAGAGCGCATCGCCCAGCGCCACCCCGACGGCCAGCGGCGCGGCGGCCGGAAAGCCCCCCGACATGGCCCGCGCCGTCAGCGCCACCCAGACCGGCCCCGGCGTCAGGAACAGGATCAGGATCGCCCCGGCATAGAAAAAGAGCTCCAGCGCGGTCACGGTCACAGCGGCACCTGCAAGGTCGTGCCCCGACCACAGGCGCGCAGCGTTTCGAAGCCCTGTGCCCGTTTCCGGCTGGCCGCGCCGCGCCGCCTGCCGCAGCCCGCAGGGGGCGCGCACAGGGCGTGCTCAACCCGGATGTTGCGCGGCAGGCTCACAGGCGGCTCTCCGCGATCTGCGAGAGGCCCGCGCGCTCGGTCACGGCGAAGTGCTGCGCGCGCGGGCCAAGGTCGGAGAACAGCTCGGGTCCGGTACCGGTGAGAAAGGCCTGCACGCCGAGGGCGCAGAGCGCATCATGCAGCGCCGCGCGGCGGGCGGCGTCGAGATGGGCTGCGACCTCGTCGAGCAGCAGTACCGGGCCGGTGCCCCGCGCGACAGCCAGCGCGCGGGCATTGGCAAGGATCACCGAGATCAGCAGCGCCTTCTGCTCGCCGGTGGAACACTGCGCGGCGGCCATCCCCTTGGCGGTCCACACCGCACCGAGATCGGCGCGGTGCGGCCCGGACAGGCTGCGCCCGGCGGCCATGTCGCGTCCCCGCCCCTCGGCCAGCGCCGCTGCCAGCGCGTCGGCGTCGGCGGGCGCGTCGCCTTCCAGCGTCAGTTCCGCCTCGGGGAACGGCCCGTCCGGGTCGGCCTGCGCCGCAAGCAACGCCAGCGCCGCCTGCCGGTTGCGCGTGATCCGCACGCCTGCCTGCGCCATCTGCGCCTCGAGCGCGCCATACCAGCCGCCATCGCGCACATCCTCGCGCAGGAGCCGGTTACGCTCGCGCATGGCCTTGTCATAGGTCAGCCCCTCGCGCGCATGATCGGGCCGGAAACTCAGCACCATGCGGTCGAGGAAACGCCGCCGCCCCTCGGCGGCCTCTATCCACAGCCGGTCCATCTGCGGGGTCAGCCACAGCATCGCCGCCAGATCGCCCAGCGCCACCTGCGGCGCGGCCTTGTCGTCGATGCGGACCTGCCGCGCCGTGCCCTGTTCCACCCAGGTCTCGACCGCGCGCGGCCCGTCCGGCGTGGCGATCTCGGCGCGCAGTTTCCAGCCTCGCGCCTCGGGGCGGCGGGAAATCTCGTCAGGCGCGGCGCGGCGCATCCCGCGCCCGGGCGAGAGAAGCGAGACGGCCTCGAGGATGTTCGTCTTGCCCGCCCCGTTGGGGCCCGTCAGCACTACCGGGCGCCCATCAAAGGCCATCCGCGTGCGCAGATGCGAGCGGAAGTGCGAGAGGGTGAGTTCGGCGACATGCACGGCCATGGGTCAGCGGTAGAAAGAAAAACCGCGCGATGCCAGCGCAAAAAGTCCCCCTAGCAGGGCCGGGCAGCGCCCGCGAGCGGGGCCTGGACGGGTGGGTGAGCTCCGCGCGCGGGCGCTTGCCCCGTCTGTCCAAGGCAAATGGCAGAAGGCGCGATCCGCATGACGTCAGCCCGATCTGTCAAACCCGCATCGGCATCACGACATAGACGGCACTCTGGTCATCGCCCTCGCGCATCAGCGTGGGATCGCCCGAGCCGTTGAACAGGAAAACGGCATTCTCGCGATCGACCTGGCTTGCGATCTCGAGCAGGTATTTCGCGTTGAAGCCAATCTCCAGCCGCTCGTCGCCATAATCGACGATCAGCTCCTCCTCGGCGGCGCCGGAATCGGGGGCATTGACCGAGAGGGTGAGCTTGTCCTCTTCCAGCGCAAGCTTGACCGCGCGCGAGCGTTCCGAGGACACGGTCGCCACCCGGTCCACCGCGCGCGCGAACTCGGTCGCGTCCACTTGCAGCTTGCGGGTGTTCTGGGTCGGGATGACGCGGGTATAGTCGGGGAAGGTCCCGTCGATAACTTTCGAGGTCAGCGTGATGTCGGGCGTGGCGAAGCGCAGCTTGGTCTCGGAGACCGAGACGGCGATCTGCATGTCGTCATCTTCCAGAAGCTTGCGCAACTCGCCCACGGTCTTGCGCGGGACGATCACCCCCGGCATCGCCTCGGCGCCCTCGGGCAGGGGCGCGTCGATGCGCGCCAGCCGGTGCCCGTCCGTGGCCACACAGCGCAGGCAGCGCCCGCCCTCGGCCTCGGCCACATGCATGTAGACGCCGTTCAGATAATAGCGCGTCTCCTCTGTCGAGATGGCGAATTTCGCCTTGTCGAACAGGCGGCGCAGCGTCTTGGCCGGGGCCGAGAAATTGGCCGTGTATTCGCTCGACGCCATGACGGGGAAATCTTCCTTCGGCAGCGTGGCAAGCGAGAAGGACGACCGCCCCGCCATCACCTGCAACCGCCCGGTGCGGGCATCGGCGCTGAGTTCCACCAGCGCCCCATCAGGCAGCTTGCGCACGATGTCATGCAGCAGCACCGCCGACACAGTCGTCGCGCCCGCCTGCTCGACCATCGCGGGCGCGCGGTCCACCACCTCGATATCGAGGTCGGTGGCGCGCAGGCTGACCTCGCCCTCTTCGGCCTCGATCAGCAAATTGGCGAGGATCGGGATCGTGTTGCGCCGCTCGACCACCGATTGCGCCTGGGCGACTGCCTTGAGCAGGACAGCCCGTTCGATGCTGATCTTCATGACCCCATTTCCCTGTCTGCCGGGCCGCTGCGATGCACCCCTGTCGGAGGCGGCAGCCTAGTCATTTCCCGCGCCGCGACAAGCGTTTTTTCGCCCGGCCCGGCCTGTGCTTTCAGCTCTCGAGAAGGCGGCGCAGCAGATTGATATCCTCGCCAAGCTGCGTGTCGCTGTCGCGCAATTCCTCGACCTTGCGCACGCCATGCAGGATGGTCGTGTGATCGCGCCCGCCAAAGCGACGCCCGATTTCGGGCAGCGAGCGCGAGGTCAGTTCCTTGGACAGATACATCGCCACCTGGCGCGGGCGCGCGATCGTGCGGGTGCGCTTGGGGCCGAGCATATCGGACAGGCGGATATTGTAGTATTCGGCGACCTTGCGCTGGATCTCCTCGACCGTGACGCGTCGTTCGGAGGTGCGCAGGATGTCCGACAGGCAATCCTGCACCATCTCGAGGGTGATTTCCTGGCCAATCAGGCTCGAGAAGGCAAAAAGCCGCTGCAGCGCGCCCTCCAGCACCCGGACATTCGAGGTGATGCGATGGGCGAGAAACTCCAGCACGCCGGTATCCACCGATATGCTGCCATAGCTCTGCGCGAAAAGCGCGGCCTTGCGTTGCAGGATGCCGAGGCGCAGCTCGTAATTCGTGGGGTGCAGATAGACCACCAGCCCGCATTGCAACCGCGAGGAGATGCGCGCCTCGAGGTCCTTGATCTCGCCCGGTGCGCGGTCGGCCGAGATGACGATCTGCTTGTTCTGATCGACCAGCGCGTTGAAGGTGTGAAAGAACTCTTCCTGTGTGCTCTCCTTGCCGGCGATGAACTGCACGTCATCGACCATCAGCACATCGACCGACCGGAACAGGTTCTTGAAATCCATGATCTGCCTGTCCCGCAGCGCCTGGACGAAACGGTACATGAACTGCTCGGCCGAGAGATACAGAACCTGCAGATCGGGGTGGTTGTCGCGCATCTCCCAGGCGATGGCCTGCATCAGATGCGTCTTGCCCAGCCCCACCCCGCCATAGAGGAACAGCGGGTTGAACGTGACCTCGCCCCCCTCCGAGACCCGGCGCGCGGCGGCGTGGGCAAGCTCGTTGGGCTTGCCGACGACATACTGGTCGAAGCGCAGCTTGGGATCCAGCGGCGCGCTTTGCAGCATGTCGTCCTGACCGTTGCGGCCGCGCGCAGGCTCGGCGCGCGTCTCGGGCGCCGGAGCCGCAGCGCGCGAGGCGCCACACTCGAAATCGAGGCGCGACACCTCCAGCCCCGAGCGATTGAGATGGGCAATGATCTGGTCGTGATAGTTCCGCTTGACCCAGTCACCGACAAATCGTGACGGCGCGCGCAGGCGCAACACATCCTGTCCGACCTCGACATATTCCAGCGGCGCGATCCAGCTTCTGTGATTGCTATCTCCGACTTCGCGCCGCAACTGTTCCGAAATCCCCGCCCAAGTCTCCGCAGCCATCTTGCCCCCAACCCGGTTTTTTGTTCTTTCAGCGGTCCCTCGGCACACCTCTCCTGCAACCGACCGAGGGACCTCGCGTCAGGCTACAGCCACACGTCACCGCGTGCAGGTGGCAGCCTGCGGGCGGGACAAAAAATACACCATTTGACTTGGGCGAAACCGCGCGGCGACGAAAAGGTCGCTGCAATGTCATGCCCCCAGGTTCACCTTTGCGCCGTGGCAGCGCACGCGTTGGTGACCTGCGTCCCCCTTGATCGAACGAGTCGGCCCGAAGTTAGCAATTGCGCCGAACCGGGCGCAACAGAACAACACACTTGACCGGGGAGCGACGAGAAAAGAATCGATGCAGGGATGCGGCTGCGCCACAACACAGGCGCAGCGCCCCGCACGTCTTCACGCCACGGCACCCGCAATAACCCTCTGCAAAGACGGGTATTTTCGCCGCAGCGCCGCCGCCTCAGGCTGCCATTGCCTTGATGCGCGCCGAGAGGCGGGACTTTTTGCGCGCAACCGTGTTCTTGTGTAGCACGCCTTTGGTCACGCCGCGATCCAGTTCGGGCTGGGCTGCAAGGTAGGCTGCCTTTGCGGCGGTCTGATCGCCCGAGGCGATCGCCTCTTCGACCTTGCGCAGATAGGTCCGAATGCGCGAGCGGCGCGCCTTGTTGACGGCGGTGCGACGCTCGACCTGGCGGGCGCGCTTCTTGGACTGGGGAGTGTTGGCCATCTCGTGGGTCTCTTTCGTGTCTGTTACATTTCGATTGCGCAACAGACCCGTCCGCCCCGGCGGATCGGAAACATCTCATGCCTTAAGCGGGCCCACGCGCATGTGCGGCAGCGCATAGCCCACCGCACCGCGAATGAAAACACCAAAATCGACTCAGCGGTCGCGGAACTGCGGCTGGCGCTTCTCGAGGAAGGCCGACATCCCCTCGGTCTGGTCGTCCGAGGCAAAGATCATGTGAAAGACCCGCCGCTCGAACAACAGCCCTTCGCGCAGCGTGGTCTCGTAGCTGCGATTGACCGATTCCTTGACCGCCTTGGCCGTGACCTGCGATTTCTCGGCGATCTTTGCGGCGGCAGCCAGCGCCTCTTCCAGAAGTTTCTTTGCGGGCACGACCCGGCTGACAAGACCCGCGCGCTCGGCTTCCTCGGCGTCCATGTTGCGGCCGGTCAGGGGCATGTCCATCGCCTTGGACTTGCCGACAAAGCGCGTCAGCCGCTGGGTGCCGCCCAGCCCCGCGACGATCCCGAGATTGATCTCGGGCTGGCCGAATTTGGCGGTATCCGCAGCAATGATGAAGTCGCACATCATCGCCAACTCGCACCCGCCGCCCAACGCGTAGCCCGCCACTGCGGCGATGATCGGCTTGCGCACGCGCAAGAGCGCCTCGGTCTCGGGGGTGAAGATGTCCGCTTCGAACATGTCGATGGCGGATTTCTCGGCCATCTCCTTGACGTCGGCTCCGGCGGCAAAGGCCTTGTCCGAGCCGGTGATCACGATGCAGCGTACCCTGTCATTGGAATCTGCGGCGGCCAGCGCCTCGGCCAGTTCACCCAGCAGCGTGCTGTTGAGGGCATTGAGCGCTTCGGGGCGGTTGAGGCGGATCAGTGCGACATGATTGTCGATATCGACGATCAGCGTTTCATAGGCCATGCGGCAGAGCACCCTGATTGTTGCGAAAAGCAGCCCTTGGCATAACAGGTTGCATTCGGGGTTCAAGTCATCTCTGGCAGCGCGGACAGTAGAAGCTCGACCGCCCCGATTGCACGATCCGGCGCACCTGTCCAGGGCATCCGGGGCCCAGACAGGCGCCACTCTCGCGGCCATAGACGCGAAAGGTGGTCTGGAAATAACCAAGCGCCCCATCGGCTTGACGGTAGTCGCGCAGGGACGAGCCGCCCGCCGCGATGGCGTCGATCAGCGTCTCGCGAATGGCGTCGGCCAACCGCGCGAGGCGTGCGCGCCCGATACGCCCGGCGGCGCGGCGCGGGCTGATGCCGGCGCGGAACAACGACTCGCAGACATAGATATTGCCCAGCCCCGCGACGATTCGCTGGTCGAGGAGTGCCGCCTTGACGGGCATCCGCCGCCCCCGCAGCCGCTCCGCCAGGTAGTTCGCGTGAAAGCCGTTGCCCAGGGGTTCGGGGCCGATGACGGCCAGCAGCGGGTGGGCCTCCAGCGCGTCGGTTGCGCACAGATCCATCGCCCCGAAGCGGCGCGGGTCGTTGAAGGTCACGCGCGCGCCGTTCTCCATGTGCAGGATCACATGATCATGCGTCTCGAGCGCCGGATGGTCGAAATGGAACTGCCCCGGCACATGCGCCGCCGCCAGCCCCGAAACCACCATCCGCCCCGACATGCCCAGATGCACGATCAGGCTCTCGCCCCGGTCTAGATCGGCGAGCAGGTATTTCGAGCGCCGCCGCAACTGCAACACCCGCGCACCGGTCAACCGCGCGGCCATGTCGGGCGGGAAGGGCCAGCGCAGATCGGCGCGGCGCAACTCGGCGCGGGCGATGCGCACCCCCTCCATCGCCGGGACCAGGCCGCGGCGGACAGTCTCGACCTCGGGGAGTTCGGGCATCGGGTGGTCCTGTCTGCAAAGGGGTCGCATTGTAACGCCCCTCGCTTCCCCTATAAGGAGTGACGGAACACCCCGGCAAGGGGCAGGCAGCAAATGGCGGCAGGCGATGGGCAGCGACGAACGGACCACGCATTTCGGCAACCGCACCGTGGCCGAGGACGAAAAGGCCGGGCTGGTGCAGGGTGTCTTTTCCAGCGTCGCCGGGCGGTATGACCTGATGAACGACCTGATGTCGGCGGGCATCCACCGGCTGTGGAAGGACGCGATGATGGACTGGCTCGCCCCCCGCCCCGGCCAGCACCTGCTGGATGTGGCGGGCGGCACGGGCGACATCGCCTTCCGGTTCCTGCGCCGCGCGGGTGACTCGGCCCGCGCAACTGTGGTGGACCTGACCGAGCCGATGCTGGCCGAGGGGCAGAAACGCGCCGAGGCCGCCAATCTGGCCGATCAACTAGACTGGGTCGCGGGCGACGCGATGGCGCTGCCATTTTCCGACAACAGCTTCGACGCCTACACGATCAGCTTCGGCATCCGCAATGTGACGCGGATCGAGGATGCGCTGTCCGAGGCGTTTCGCGTGCTGCGCCCCGGCGGGCGGCTGATGGTGCTGGAATTCAGCCAGATCCCCAATGATCTGCTGCAGCGGGCCTATGACCTATATTCCTTCAATGTCATTCCGGCGATGGGTCAGGTCGTGGCAGGCGACCGCGACAGCTACCAGTATCTGGTGGAATCGATCCGTCGCTTCCCCGATCAGGACCGCTTTGCCGAGATGATCCGTGCCGCCGGGTTCGAGCAGGGGAAATACCGCAATCTCTCGATGGGGATTGCGGCGCTGCATTCGGGCTGGAAGCTCTGACGTGCTGCGCGCGCCCCTGCATCTTTGGCGGCTGATCCGCACGGGCGCGACCTTCGAGCGCACGGGCGCGATGGCGGTGGTGCTCGAGGCGCTGAACGCGCCGCCGCGCCTGCGGGTTGCGGCACGCATCCTCGGCTGGCCGTTCAAGTTTCTGGGGCTGCGCGGCGACCCGGCGCTGCCGCCGCTGACCCGCGCGCTGACGGCGCTGGGTCCGGCCTATATCAAGTTCGGCCAGACGCTCGCCACCCGCCCCGACGTCGTGGGCGTCGAGCTTGCCGACCAGATGCGGTATCTGCAGGACCAGCTTCCCCCCTTTCCCCGCAGCACCGCCATGGCGACGCTGACCGAGGAACTGGACCTGCCAGTCGAGGCGATGTTCTCGGAGTTTTCCGAACCCGTCGCCGCGGCCTCCATCGCGCAGGTGCATTGGGCCATCCGCGCCGAGACCGGGACCAAGGTGGCGGTCAAGGTGCTGCGCCCCGGGGTAGAGCGCGCCTTTCGCACCGATATCGACGCCTTCTACTTCGCGGCCCGGCTGATCGAGATCCTGCTGCCCAAGACCCGCCGCCTGCGCCCGATGGACGTGATCGGCCATTTCGAAAGTGTGGTCGAGGGCGAGCTGGATCTGCGGCTCGAAGCGGCCGCTGCCGGTGAATTCGCCGACAACACCGAAGGCGACGAACGCTTCAGCGTGCCGCGCCCGATCTGGCACCTGTCCTCGCGCCGGGTGATGACGCTTGGCTGGGCCGAGGGCGTGCCGATGGGCGACAATGCCGCGCTTGACCGGCTGGGCATCGACCGGGCGGAACTGGGCACGCGGGGGCTGACGCTGTTCCTGCGGCATGCGCTGCGTGACGGGTTCTTTCATGGCGACATGCATCAAGGCAACATGAAGGTAACGGCCACGGGCGAGATCATCGCGTTTGATTTCGGCATCATGGGCCGAATCGACGGCTTCACCCGCCGTGCCTATGCCGAAATCCTGTTCGGCTTCATCCGCAAGGATTACCGCCGCGTCGCCGAGGGGCATTTCGAGATGGGCTATGTGCCCGCCGACCGCGACATCGACGAATTCGCCCGCGCGTTGCGCTCTGTGGGCGAGCCGATCTTCGGCATGGATGCGCGGCGCATCTCGATGGCGAAGCTCCTGGCCTATCTGTTCGAGGTGACCGAGCGCTTCGGCATGGAGACCCGAACCGAACTGATCCTGCTGCAGCGCACGATGGTGGTGGTCGAAGGCGTGGCGCGGTCCCTCAACCCCGAGATCAACATGTGGCATGTGGCAAAGCCCGTGGTCGAGGAATACATCCGCGAGAGCATTGGCCCGCAGGCGCTGGCGCGTGATCTCGCGCAGACCGCGCGCATCCTTGCGCGATTCGGCCCGCATCTGCCGCGCATGGCCGAAGAGGCGCTGATCGCGCGCGCCCAGACCCCTGCACCGCCCCTGGCCAATCGCCCGATGGGCCCTGTGGGCTGGACGCTGACCGGCGCGGGGCTGGTGGCCGTCGGCGTGGCGTTGGGCAGCCTGATCTGACGCTCAGCGCCAGTCCTCTGCCGACAGCACCGCCCGCAGCGCGGCAGGCAGCCAGTCACGCGCGAGCAAGACCAGCAACGCCGGGCGGTCGCAGTCCAGCACCACCTCGGCAGTCTCGGCCCGGTTCGAGGTGCCGACCAGCGCCTCGGGCCGGAATTCCAGCCCGTCGATGGGCCAGTGCAACCCCTGCGAGCGGCCCGTGACCCGCCCCATGGGGTAGAGCGACACCCGCGCCCCCACGGCCAGCGCCAGCCGCAGCCGGGGCGGTGCAAGGAACACCACATCCTCGGCCCCGACCAACACCCCCCGCGCGCGCCCATGCCGGGTGAGCGAGGTCATCGCCGCCAGCGTGTGATCCAGCCGCGCCCCGTCGAAGCCCAGCGCCAGCACGAAGGGTGCGTCGATCCGCGCCAGGCATTTGTCCAGATCGGTGCTGTCCTGCTCGGGCACATGCTCGACCCGCGGCCCGAGCTCGGCGCGCAGCTCCGGCGTGATCGAATCAAGATCGCCGATCACCCGCTCCGGGCGGTGTCCCAGCGCCATGGCCCTGTCGGCCCCGCCATCCGCCGCCACCAGCCGCGGCGCGATGGCCAGCGCCGCCGCCAGGTCGCGCGCGCCAAGCACACCGCCCCCCACCAGCGTGACGGCCCCGGGATCATGGATCTGCGTCAGCATTGCGTTATCATTGGGCCCAAGGCGAATCGGTGCAATCTTTGGCCATATTCAGATCACCAAATTACCCAAGTCTGACCATTGAATTGCGCGAGTGGTCCATCAGTCTGCAGGACGAGGCAAAAGAAGCGAGCGAGTCATGGTTCCCCCAAACAAGATCCTGACGGTGTCTTATGGCACGTTTTCCTGCACCCTCGAAGGGTTCGATGAACCCTTCGGGACGATGCAGGCGATCGCCGAATACTTCCGCAATCTTGCGGCCGAGGACAGGTATTTCGGGGCCGAACCGCCACAGCCGGATGCCGAGATGCTGCACCGCATCGCCGAGCGTGAGATTCAGCGCCGGGTCGAGGCGCGTGTGCAGGAGAACAGCATCGTGCTTCGCGCCGGGGATGCATCGCCCACCCTGGGCGTGACGCAGGCCCCGCAGATGGCCACGCCCGAAGCGGCGCCGCAACACGCCGCGCCGCAGGGCGTTGTCCCTCCGGACAGCGCACCGTCGGAGAGCGCGCCTGTCGCCCCTGCCGCGCAGCACGCCGCCCCACAGGACAGGTCGCCACTCGAGGCCGCGGCACAGGAGATCGCACCGCGGGAGATCGTCCAGCAGGACCCCGCCCCGCAGCCGTCTGTGGGCGATGACCTCGGCAGTCAGGATATTCCTGTCACCGCACGATTGCAGAGCCCGCAAGACGCCGCCCAGACAGACAGCCCGCAGCCCGATGCCACGCCCGAAAGCGCACCTGTCGGGCAGGAGCCTGCAGCCGAGGCAGAAGCCTTCGGTGACAAGCTCGCCCGTATTCGGGCGGCGGTCGCGAAATCCGCCCCCGTAGCAGCCGCAGCCGCCATACCCGCAGCCGGTGCCGCAGTTGCGGCAACGCAGCGGGGCGAGGCCGATGAGGCCACTCCGGACGCCGAAGCCGGGCACATGCCCCAGGAGCAACTCCGCAGCACGGACGAAGCAGGTGCCTTCCGCGCCGACGAAAGCGCGGCGGACGGCGTGGCAGAGTATGACGCAGGCATCGCAGAGGCGCTGGCAGGGGACGATTCTCGCCCTGCCGAAGGCGATGCCGTGGCCGAAGAGCGCGCGACTGACGACCGCGCCGATGAGGTCACAGCAGAGATGGTCACTGATGCCGCGACCGAGGCCGACAGTAACCTGTGGGGTGAGGAAGCCCTGTCCGAAACCGACCAAGACGACTCAGATGCCGAAATCGGCGTTGCCGATTCCCAAGACGACGACCTCTGGACCACAGAGGAGGAAACCGACACTCACGACGATCTGCGGGACGTAGAGGACACCGAAATCCGCGACGACGACGCACCAGACGGGGCCGACGAAGCCACGGCCCATGATGACGACTTCTGGAGCGCGGAGGAAGAAAGCCAGCCCACCGTCGAAGCGCAGCAAGAGGCTGACGAACCCGAAGCCCGTGACGATTGGCAGGATGTCGAGGACAATGACGCCCGCGATGATGACGCACAGGAGCAACTCCACGAGTCCAAGGCCCGTGATGACGACTTCTGGGGCGAGGAGGACAAAACCGAACCCGCCGTCGAAGCGCAGCAAGAGGCTGTCGAAACCGAAGCTCATGACGGCCTGCGCGAGGTCGAGGACACCGAAGCCCACGACGACGATGCGCAGGAACAGCTCGACGAGTCCGAGGGCCGTGACGACGATCTCTGGGGGGAGGAGGACGCACCCGAAGCCCATGTCGGCCTGCACGTCGTCGAGGACACTGATGCCCACGACGACGACGCTTGGGAACATGACGCCTGGGACACGGAAAGTGCGGACGACGACCGCGACGACGCCGACAGCCAACAGTCTCAGGAGCCGCCCGAGGAGGAGTTGCGCGGCATGATCCGCGGCATTCTTGGCGCGACCGGGTTGGAGGCCGCAGCCGAGCGCGATCTTGTCAACGAACTCACCGCAATCGAGCAGGAGGCCGCCTCGAAGCACCCGCGCGGCAGCGAATCGCGCCGTGCCGCCCTGCACAAGAGCACCGAGCAAGATGCCGAGCGCCTGCTCAAGGTCGCCCGGAACCAGATGGG
>PXES01000399.1 GCA_003564655.1 Paracoccaceae bacterium | reverse complement strand
CCCCGCCTTCACGGTTGCGAAATCGCGGAGGCGTGTTAGCGTAATCGCATCGCGACCATTCACCGCACCAGCAGCCTCTGCCCATAGGAAACTGCCCATGTCCCTGCGCTCCACCCTGCCCCTCATCCTCGGCCTCGCCCTGATGGCGCCCCTGCCCGCGCTGGCGCAGGAGGAGGGCGTGTTCGAACTCGAACTCAACAACCTCGAAGACGTGGATGGCGGCTGTCGGCTGACCTTCGTCGCCTTCAACGCCACCGGAAGCGATCTGGCCCAGACCTCGTATGATGTCGCGGTGTTCGACGACACCGGCGCCGTGTCGGACCGGCTGATCCTCGAATTCGGCACCCTGCCCGAGGACAAGACCCGCGTGGTGCAGTTCCTGCTCGCGCGCAGTTGCGGCCAGATCTCGCGGCTCTTGCTGAACGAGGCCGAGGAGTGCCTGGACGCGGAGGGCCAGTCCTCGCGCATCTGCATGGAGGCGCTGAACGCCTCGTCGCGCTCGGACGTGATGTTCGGGTCCTGAGCCAAAGGGGCCCGCCTGACAGAAAGGACCCGCCCCGATGAGCGTCATTCAGGAATTCAGCCCCATTGCCTGGGTGATCCTCGGGCTCCTGGGCCTGATGTCGGTCTTCGCGGCCTCGGTGGTGCTGGTCAAGCTGGGCCAGTTCGCGCGCGCCGGTGTGGGCAGCCGCACGGTCGGGCGCGCTGTGGCCGAGCGGCTGGGACAGGCGCAGGCGGGCGGGGCGGATCCGGCGCAGGGGCTGGAGGGCGCGACGGCGCTGCGCCTGCAGGTGCTGGCCGTGGCGTTGCAGGACCCGACACAGGCGATGGCGCGGGCGCGCGAGGGGCTCGACGCGCTGTCGCAGCACATGCGCGGCCTTGATGCTGTGGTGCAGGCGGCGCCGATGCTGGGGCTGCTGGGCACTGTCGTCGGCATGATCGAGGCGTTCGGACGGCTGGCGGCGACTTCGGGGGCCGCCGATCCGGCGCTGCTGGCGGGGGGCATCTGGACGGCGCTGGTGACGACGGCGATGGGGCTGAGCATCGCGATCCTGTTCTACCTGCTGGCGCTGTGGCTCGAGGGCCGGATCGCGGGCGAGGCGCAGGCGCTCGAGCGGCTGATCGCGGCGGCGGGGGCGGCAAACCAGTCGGCACCCCAGCCCACCCCTACGCGCGCTACCACGCTGCCCCCCGAACCCGCGCCCGCACCCCGCACACAGGTCCAACCGCTGCCGGGCGGGGCCTCGTCGATCCAGCGCACCAATCCCGGCGCGCCCCCCCCGCAGAGGGAGGAAGCCCCCCCGCCCGAGGGCTTCCCGCGGCGGCAATGAGCGGGCTCTCCCCCAACGCTGCGCTGCTGCCGCCCCCCCGTCGCAAGCGCGGCTTCGCGCTGACGCCGCTCGCGGATGTGATGTTCCAGCTTCTGTTGTTCTTCATGCTGACCTCGGCGCTGGCGCCCTATGCGTTGCTGCCGTTGGGCCTGCCCGCGGGCACCCGGGCCGACCCGCAAGCGGCGGCACCGGCGGCGCTGCCCGAGAGCGCGGGCGCGCAAGCCGAGGCACAGGCGATCTGGCATCTGGGTCGCGACAGTGTCCGAAGCGGGCAGGTGCGCATCGCGCTCGACCAACTGCCCGCTGCGCTGGCCGAGATGCGCGCCGACGGAATCACCGATCTGGTGGTGTTCGTCACTGGCCCGGCGCGCAGCTCGGACCTTGTCACGCTCGTCGAATCCGTCCAGCAGGCCGGGATCGCGCGGGTGCAGCTGGTGGGGGATTAGCATGCGTGACAGCCCGCACGATCTGCGCCCGCAACTCGCCCCGCCGACGCGCGCGCGGCCGGATTTCTCGCTGTCGACAGTGAATATCGTGCTGCTGCTGGTGCTGTTCTTTCTGATCGTCGGCGCACCGGCCGATCAGGCCGAGCGGCAGATCGACCTGCCGATCACGCGTGATCTGCCACTTGAGAACCTGCCGCGACCGCTGTTGCTGGTCGAGGAGGGCAGCGGCGCGCTGGTGCTCGACGGGGTCGAGGTGAGCCGTGACGCGCTGGAGGTGGCAATCGCCGAGGCCGGGCTGACACGGTTGCATCTGCTGGTGGCGCGCGATCACCCGGCGCAGGCGTTGCTGTCGCTGACAGGCGCTCTCGGCGATGCCGGGGCCGAGGTGCTTCTGGTGACGCTGCGCGCCCCGCGCGCGGAGGATGGGACATGACGCCCGCCCTGTCTGACCGGTTGGCCGCGTGGGCCAGGGCGCGCGCTACCATACGGGGTGGATCATGAGCCACCCTGCCCCGCAGGCACCGCTCGCACCCCCCGATGCTGCGGGTTGGACATTGGCGGCCGGACTTTCGGTTTCGTTGCATGTCGCGGTCGCCGCCCTGCTTGCCCTTGGGTTGAGCCGCGCCACCGGCGCGGTTCCCGGCCCCGAGACCGAAATCACCCTGCGCTCGGTCCCGCTGATCTCGAGCGGCGGCACGGACGAGGCGGCGCGAATTGCCGCGACGCTGCCCGAGGACAGGTTGCGCGCCGCGACCGAACCGGAATTGCCAGAGGCCAAGACGCCACTCGACGCGATGGCCGCCCTTGCGCCCGAGGCGCGGCCCGAGCTTGAGGCAGACCGCCCGGCAGCCGAAGCGGCGCAGGCGGCGCGTGCGCTGCCGCCCGAGACGGCCCTGCGCGCCGCACCGGAACATCCATCCACAACGCCGGATGCGCGCGTCGCACCGGAAGCCACACTGCCAGAAGCGGCAGCGGTACCAACGCCTGCCGAAACCACACGCCCCGCCGAGGCCGCCACGCGGCTGAGCGTGCAGCCCAGCGTCGCGCAGACACGCCAGACGACCGACACGCCAACCCGTCTAGCCGCTGAACCCACCCGCCCGGCAGATACCCCCGCCCGACCCGACCCCGCAGACGCGCCCACCCGCCTGACCGCCGAGCCCACGCGTCCGGCAACACCCACTGCTCCCGCGCGGGTCGGGCCCGTTGCCGAGCGGCCCGCCACACAATCGGACGCCGCCCGGCTGACCCCCGAGGAACCCGCCGCAACCCGGCAGGCACAGGAATCTGGCCCCGAGGCCCCGCCCGCGAGCGCCGGCGCAGATGGCAGCGGAACGACGCCCACCCGGCAGCGCGCCGCGCCGGGCGGTGCGCAAACCGCGCGCGTGGCCAGCCCGCAAGAGGCGCTGCGCATGGCCATGCAGCCCCCCGCCGAGGATACGCTGGAACGTGCGCTGCGGGACCGCCCCAGCACCTTTCTCAGCGATCGCCGCGCCGCGCCGCGCCCCGGCGCCGAGGACGACGCCCCGCAGACGCCCGATGCGGCGCTGCAAGCCGCCATTCGCGCGCATCTGGGCGGGCTGCCCGACATTCCCTGTTTCGCGGCGCTGCCCGCGCTGGACCCCGAAGGCAGTTTGCGGATGGAAGCCCTCGGCCCTGCCGAGGGCGGCTTGCAGGCGTTTCGTGCGGGGCTGGAAGCCGAGACCGGGCCGGTCGCGGGCATGGCGGTGCAGACCGTCTCGCAAGGCCAGTGCGCGACGCTGGATTTCGTGCGCCGCAGCCGGGGTTACCCCGAGCACGGGCTTTCGATAACGCTGAACACGCGGCGCATCGAAAGCGGCGGGCGGCTGGAGGGTGCGATCCATCAGGACGCATCGCGCGATGTGGCACTACTGCTCGTGGACACGGCAGGGCGCGTCCAATCGCTCGACCGGTTCCTGACCCGCGAAGCTGACCGTGCGGGCTTCGCGATCCAGATGGGCCTGCAGGGACCGGCGGTAGAGACATGGCAACTGCTGCTGGCAATCGCCACCGATCAGCCGCTGCAAAGCCTCGCTGGCCTGTCGGGCCCGCAAGAACCGGCCGAGGTCTTTGCCCGGCTGCGCGCCGAGATTGCGACGCGCGGGCTGAGCCCCGAGATCGGGCTGGTGGCGTTTTCGTTGAACTGAACGAGCCCTGTGCCCGGATTGCGTCCGCCGCAGGATGGTGCCACGATGCCCGCGCAGCAAGGGGGATGACAGATGGCAGCATGGATCAGGATGATCTCGGACGAACAGGCCGACCCAGACCTCAAGGCGGCGCTGGACCTTGCCCGCACCCCGCATGGCACGGTCGACAATGTCATGCGCGTGCATTCGCTGCGCCCCAACACGATGCGCGGGCATGTCACGCTGTATCGCGCCTGCCTGCATGATGACGCGAATACTGTGCCGATGTGGTTTCAGGAGGTGATCAGCAGCTACGTCTCCACCCTCAATTCCTGCGGCTACTCCTACGCCAATCACTGGGCCAATGCCCGCCATCTGATCGGCGATGAGGCGCGCGCGAACCGGGTCGAGGCCGCGCTTCAGACCCGAAGCCCGCAGGATGCCTTTGACGGCGCCGAACTCGCCGCGCTGCACTACGCCGAGAAGCTGACACTCGACCCCGGCGCGATGACACAGGAAGATGTCGAGGTGCTGCGCGACGCCGGGTGGGAGGATGGCGAGATCCTCGAGATCAACCAGATCATCGGTTATTTCAACTACGTCAACCGCTTGCTCAACGGGCTGGGGGTCAGCACGGCGGGCGATGTTGTGGGCTACTATGCCAGCGAGTGAGCTGCGCCTATTGTTGCCCTTCGCGCCGCCGTTCCAGCCGCGCGAAAAGCCGTGACAGCCCGAAACACAGGATGAAGTAGAACGCAGCGGTGGTCAGCCATGCCTCGAAGATCATCCGCGACGAGGCGACCAGCTCCAGAGTGTTGTAGGTCAGCTCGGGGATCGAGATCAGCGACACGATCGAGCTGTCCTTGATGAGTGTGATGAACTGGTTGGTCAGCGGCGGCACGACCTTCTTGTAGGCTTGCGGCAGGACGATGTAGCGCATCTCGGCATAGCGGCCCATGCCGATGGACCGCGCGGCCTCGCGTTGGCCGCGGGGGATGGATTCGATGCCCGCGCGCACGATCTCGCCCACAAAGGCGCTCTGGAACAGGGCCAGCACGATCACGCCCGAGATGATCGCCGGAAAGCGGCGCATATCGCCGAAAAAGAATTCCCACAGCGGCGACGCGACTTCGTTGCGCGCGATGTTGCGTGACCAGCGGGCCAGGTCCAGCGCATCGACAAGCTGCTGGGAGAAAAAGAAGAAGAAGATGAAGATCACCACCACCGGCGGAATATTCCGCAGGCATTCCATATAGGTCCGCGCCAGCATCCGAATGGTGAGGTTGGTCGAACAGCGCGCGATGCCAAGAATGGTGCCCAGGATCACGGCGAGGATCGCAGCATAGATGCAGATGCGGATGGTCGCGATCATGCCGCGCAGCAGAAGCCCGACGAAATACTCCTCGCGGACCGTGTGATAGCCGACGATCTGGTTCGGGATCCGGTCCCAGCGCCAGTTGTAGTTGAGGCTTGCCTCGATGGTGAACCAGACATAGCCGAAGAACAGGGCGAGGATCGCCAGAATCAGGTAATCCGGCCAGCGCAGTCTTCGGATCAGGTTTCGCATGGGGGCTCTCACCGCGCGTCAGTCATTATGGGCGGGCCGGGCGCGAATCGCGCGCCCGGCCCGAGGCCGATTGTCACTGCATCACCTGATCTTCCCATTCATCGGATTCGAACCAGTATTGTTGACGCTCTTCCAGCCAGCCGGTCCGCCATTGCTGGGCGATCCAGGTGTTGAAGAAGAAGATCGCATCCGGGTCACCCTTGCGCACGGCAAAGGCCTGCCCGCGCGGCGAATAGACGACATCCGGCCGGGTGCTGAGGACATCGGGGAATTCACGCGCATTGCGGTTCACGGTCGAGATCTGCGTGACGGTCGCATGGGCATTGTTGTTCAGCACTTCCTGCAACGCGGCCCCGTCCTCGTCGAACAGCAGCAACTCGGCGTCTGGGAATTCATCCATGATCACCTCGACCGGCGTGGCGCCGCGACGGGCCGCGAAGGTGATGGAGGGGTCGTTCAGTTCGTCCAGTTCCATGCCCTCGGTCATTTCGGTGTTCAGCAGCACGGTCATCCCGGTAAAGGCATAGGGATCGGTGAAATTCACCGTCAGGTTGCGCTGCGTCGTCACCGACATGCCCGAAATGATGACATCGAAATTGCCGGCCAGCAGCGCCGGGATGATCCCGTCCCAGGCGGTGGGCACGAATTCGACCTCGACGCCCATGTCGTCGGCCAGCTTGCGCCCGACATCCAGCTCATAGCCGATCAGATCGCCATTCACGTCGCGCATCGACCACGGGACAAACAGCGACAGCCCGATCCGGATGACGCCATCCTCCTTGATCCGTTCGATCACGCTCTCGCTGCTGAGCGCTTGCGTGGCGGTCTGCGCGGTCGCCGGAAGGGTCAGGCCAAGCGCAGCCCCCGCCGCAATAACCGCTCCGAACATCTTGTGTTTTATAGACATTTCCTACGCTCCTTGTTGATGGGTGAACGGATTTCTGTCAGCGGTCAACGGCGTATCTCCGTTCCAGATACGTCACGAATATCGACAGCGTCACGGTCAGAACCATGTAGATGGCGGCGACGGTGAACCAGACCTCGAAGCTCATGAAGGTGTGCGAGATGACGTTGCGGCCCACGGTCGTCAGTTCGGCCACGGCGATCACGCTGACAATGGCCGAGGACTTGATCAGATGCACGAATTCGCCGGTCAT
>PXES01000136.1 GCA_003564655.1 Paracoccaceae bacterium | reverse complement strand
TGCTGGTGGCGGTCTATTTCCTCGACGTGCCGCTTTATCACCACAGCCGCACACTGACGCCCGAGGCGCGGGCGCTGATGGCGCGGATCACCGATCTGGGCCTTGGCGGCTGGAAGATGGCACTGGCGCTGGGCGTCGGGCTGTTCTTCCTGTGGCGGGCGAAGCAGGCCGCGCGCCCGCGCAACGCAGTGCGCGCGCGCCATCGCGCGGGGCTGGCCTTTTTCGTGCTGGCGGCGGTGGTCTATGCGGGCGTCACGGCGTCGGTCGTCAAGCACATGATCGGCCGCGCGCGCCCCTCGGTAGAGGGGATCGAGGGCGTGCTGACCTTCCAGCCGCTGGGCATTCAGGCAAGCTATGCAAGCTTCCCCTCGGGCCATTCGGCGACGATCTTCGCTGCCGGGATCGCGCTGGCGATGATCTTTCCGCGCCTGCGTATCGCCCTTCTGGCGCTCGCGGTCTGGGTGGCGCTCAGCCGGGTGCTGCTGGGGGTGCACTGGTTCAGTGACACGCTCGGCAGCCTGGTGCTGTCGCTGAGCTTCGTCTGGGTGCTGCGCCAGCGCTGGGCGGCGCGGCGCTGGGGGTTCGTCTGGCGGCACGGTCGGTTCGACGCGCGGCGGCCAAGGGCTGATGCGGGGCAGGCGGGGGGCTGAGAGCAGTCCCTGGCGGAGCAATCGAAAAGCGCCCTCGGGCCGTGCCCACCCACCCGCCCTTGCACGCCCCGAGGGCGCTCTTCCGACGTGGACGGGGCGAGCGGGGAAATATCGCGCATGACGGGGCAGGGCGTATCGCCCCCATGCCCGGCACATCGGCCAGCGCGGGGACGCGCTTACGCCGCGCGGAGCAGTTTTCGCACCGCCGCCTGCTGGCGCGCGACATCGATCGCGGTTTCGCTGAGCGTTTCGAGCGCGCGGTCGGCATACGGATTCGCCCCCGGCGTCTCGGGCCGATGCGCGGCCAGCACGTCGTCGCGGGCGAGGATCAGCGCTGCGATCTGGGGCCGGAAGAGCCGCAAGAGCGCGGTCAGCCAGCGATTGGTCGGCCAGCTCGGATGCGCATGGTCGATGACGAAATGCGGCAGCATGCGGATCACGTCGGCGGCGGGATACCAGGTCTCGCCGGTCACCCACCGGTTGGTGGTGAACAGCCGGATCGGCTTGCCATAGCGGTCCATCGACACCGCGATCAGATGCGCCAGCGCCTTGTCGCCCGACGGCCAGTCGCGAGAGACCGGGTCGGCCACCGGTGCGACGCCCGCAGGCATGCCGGGGGCACGCAGGAAGCAGTGGAAATGCCCGTGCTCGCCGCCGCGATGGGCGTGGTAGTAATACTGGCTTTGGGTGTCGCGGTCGAAGACATCGCCCTTGGGATAATGGCTCATCTTGACGAACTTGCCCTGACCTTTCAGCACCTCGCCCACCGGGTTCAGCCCGGCCTTTCCCAGCACCCGTGTGCACTCGTCGATCTCTTCCGCCGCCGTGGCCATGACCTCGAGCGTGGCGCGGTCGAGCTGCGCGAGGTCGGGCGCGGGGATCTCTCTCGGGGTCGCGCTCATGCCGCCACCCCCGGCCAGCGCAGCACCTGCCGCCCGCACAGCCCCGCAATGGCCGCGATCAGCGCCACCGCGCCCACCTGCCAGATCAGCACCATCAGCGCCGCATCCTGCGTGTGAAACAGCCGCAGCGCGAAATTGCCGATGGCGGCAGCCGCCAGCGCGGCCAGCGCCAGCGTCCAGGAGGGGCGCAGAGGCGCGCCCCGGCGCAGCATCAGCACCAGCACCAACAGCGGCAAGGACCCGATCAGCGCGATATAGCCGAAACACTCCGGGTCCGCGGTGATGCGCAACCCCGCCGGGCCCATCTGCGCCCAGTCGCGAAGACAGCCCAGCCCCAGCGTGGCCAGCCATGCGCCCGCAGGCACCACCGGCAACCAGCGCCAGAAGCGCGCGGCATCGGGCATGGTCAGCGCCAGCGCTGCCAGCGCGGCGGTGATCGCGGTGGCGAGCGCCGCGCCCTGCTCCAGCAGAAAGCGCGCCTCGACCAGCCGCTCGGCCAGATCCGGGCGCGGGCCGATCGCCCAGACCATCGCCAGCGCAAACGCCAGCGCGATTGCCAGCCAGCCCCAGACGCGGCGCATCGGCGCGGGCAGGGGCCGCACCGGGCCGGCCTCGCGCGCCAGACTCTCGATCAGGGCATCGGTCTTCATCACCCCTCCTTGCCATCGCGGTTGATGGCCTGCTTCAATTTACGCGATGCGCGGTGCACGGCAACCTTGATCGCGCCCACTGTCGTGCCGCCTTCCTCGGCGGCCTCGGACAGCGACATCTCGCGCAGCCGCACCATCTCAAAGGCGCGCCGCTCGCCCGGGCTGAGGTCGGACATCGCGCGACGCACGGAGATCAGGTTGACCACCCCCTCGGCATGGGTCTGGCCGGGCGTGGTGGAGAACACCTCGGCCAGATCGCTGGCGGCGGCGTCAAACGCCTGGCGGCGCTTGTAGCGCCTGGCGTGATCGGTCAGCCGGTTGCGTGCGATGGCGGCGATCCACGGCATGAAGGGGCGCGCCGGGTCCCATGTCGCGCGCGCCGTGTGCAGCGACAGCAGCACGTCCTGCACGATATCCTCGACATCCGCCTGCCCCAGCCAGGGCGCGCGGGCCGACACCAGCCGCCGCATCCGCAGCGCCACCTCTTCGAGCAGCGCATGATAGGCGCGGCGGTCGCCCTGCTGCGCGGCGCGCATGAGGTTGTCGAGCGCGGCGTGGCGGCTCTCAGCACTGCCGCCTCTGGGGGCACCCTCGGTTGCGGTGGGCATCGCATCTCCGTCCATCTGGTCTGCCTGCGCGGGGCCGCGCGGGGCCGTCTGTCCTGTTCAGATACGCCCCGCCCGGCCCAAGGTTACACCGCGCGCCCCGGCCGCGAGAATTTTTTCGGCATCGCAGGTGTAACTTTTCCCGCGGGACGGGCGAACCATGGACACATGCCATGCCCATGCGCTCGGCGGGGCTGACAGGGCGTGTACCAAGAACCAAAGCAAGGGAGATACCGCAATGCCACCGAATCCAGACGCCGCCCCCTGCCAGTGTCGCTGTCGCAGCAAGTCGCAATTCCGGTCGAGTACCGCACTGGCGCTGGCGCTCGGCGTGGGCGCGATGAGCCTTGGTGGCGCGGTGATGGTCGTGGGCTTCACGGCCCCGTCCGTCGCGTATGCCTGCGCCGCCTGCGACCCCTGCGCGCCGATGGACTGCGCCGCCTGTGATCCCTGCGCCCCGATGGATTGTGCGGCTTGCGATCCGTGCGCCCCGATGGACTGCGCCGCATGTGATCCCTGCGCCGCTGACCCGTGCGCGGCCTGTGACCCCTGCGCCGCCGGGGGTGGCGAGGCCACGGGCTGTTATGTCCCGCGCCTGCAAGAGGCTGCCGCCAACGCCTGCGCGGCCGACCCCTGCGGCCCCTGCGCGCCGGATGCCTGCGATCCCTGCGCCGCCAATGCCTGTGCCGCCTGCGACCCGTGCGCGCCAATGGATTGCGCAGCCTGCGATCCGTGCGCCCCGATGGATTGCGCGGCATGTGACCCCTGCGCGCCGATGGAGTGTGCGGCGTGCGATCCATGCGCCCCGTGTGGCGCGTGCGGCCCCTGCGGGCCCTGTGGCGCCGCGGCCCCGCCGCCCGACGTCACTGAAGAGGAATTGCAGGCGCTTTATGACTGCATGATCGAGATGACCGAGGCGATGGACGCCACGGGCGAAGCGCAGCTGATGCTGGCCTCGTGGTCCGAATCCGACCGCGAAGAGGGCAGCGCCTTCCTGGGTTGGACGAATTTCGCGTCCACGCCCTATATCTCGTTCACGCATGGCGAGCGATTTGCCACCAACCACGCCAACGAGATCGCGGCCGAAGTGTATGGGCTCTACGAGGATATCGAGGAAATGCCGGTGGGCGGCATCGTCGCAAAGCCGACCTTCAGTATCGGGGCCGACGGGCAGGCCTATTGGGAAACACTGTTCCTGATGGAGAAGGCCGGGGCCGGGGCCTCGCCCGATACCAATGACTGGATCTATACGGCAATCATGCCCGATGGCGGTCTGATGGGCCGGACGCTGGGCGAGAACTCGGACGGGATGTACTTCTGCGCGGCCTGTCACATGGCCGGGGGCGAGGACACCGATGATCTGCTGTTCATGGAAGAGCAGTATCGCGTCCAGAACTGACCGTCGTTTGCGCCGGGGCTGACCGGCCCCAGTGCGCCTGATAGAGTGACCTATGAGACCACCTTGGTTCGATCACATCGGTTGCGCGCGGGGCTTGCATGCAGGTCCGGGCGCGACCGCGAAAAGCGCCCTCGGGGCGTGCCCTCCCACCCCCCCCCGCACGCCCCGAGGGCGCTTTGGGGCTGCTGCCAAGCGTGCCGCCGAATGTGGCGGGAAAGCGCCCCTCCTCGCCACGGTCTGCGCCGCTCTGGCGTTGCCCGTACTCGGGCAGGATATGCCCGCCGCGCCGGTGATGCAGTTCGACTTCCCCGGCGCGCCCGCGGAATTCGATGCCGTGCCGGGCCGCGCCGGGATGACGCGCTTCGCCGCGCTGGACGCGCTGAGCATCGAGGGGCAGGCCGGGCCGGCGCGGCTGGTCGTCGAACTCGCCCTGCCGCCCGGTGCCGACCCTGCGACGCCCCCCCTCGAGGCGCGTGTGACCTACCGGCCCGAAGGCTTCGCCACGGCCTGGCAGAGCATCGCGCCCCCCGATGCGGCGCAGTTGGTGCTGACCGAGATCGCGCTTTCCGGGCCGCGACCGCGGATCGCCGGGAGCTTCGAGATCCCACTGTGCTTTCGCCCCGCCCTGCTTGTCCCGCCCGACCCGGACCAGTGCCGGACCGCGACCGGGAGCTTCGCGACTGTCCTGACGATCGACTGAGGAGGTAACCCCATGATCCGCGTGAAAACCCGCTCTCTCGGCGCCCTCCTGGGCGCGGCCCTCGGCGCCGCTGCGCTGGCGCTGCCCGCGCTGGCAGAGGTGCCCTGTGACTGGAAGGCCGAGTTCCCGCTGACCGATTTCGACCGCGCCAGCGTCGATTTCGGCGACATCATGTCGGGCGGCCCGCCCCGCGATGGCATCCCCGCCATCTGGGAGCCGAGCTTCATCGACGCCGCGGACGAGACGCGCATCCACCCGCGCGAGCCGGTGATGACCTATGAGGCCGAGGGCGCGACCCCGCGCGCCTATCCGATCCGCTATCTGATGTGGCACGAGATCGTCAATGACGAGGTCGGCGGGGAGCCCATCGCCGTCACCTTCTGCCCGTTGTGCAATTCCGCGATGATCTTTGACGCGCGCATCGACGGCGAGCGTCATACGTTCGGCGTCTCGGGGCGGCTGCGGCACTCGGACATGGTGATGTATGACCGCGAGACCGAAAGCTGGTGGCAACAGGCCACGGGCGAGGGGATCGTGGGCCAGCATACGGGGCAGGTGCTGACGCTGCTGCCCGGCTGGATGGAGTCCTGGGCCGAATATACCGAGCGCAACCCTGACGGGCTGGTGATGGACGAGCCCGACTGGCGGCGCAACTACGGTGCGAACCCCTACACCAATTACGACACCAGCGCCCGGCCGTTCCTCTATCAGGGCGAGAACCCGCCGCATGACATCTCGCCGCTGGCGCGTGTGGTCCGGGTCGAGAACCGCGCCTGGACCTTCGCCCGGCTGCGCGAGGAGGGCGAGATATCCGAGGCCGGGGTGGTGCTGAGCTGGCGTCCGGGCCAGGCCTCGGCGCTGGACACCGCGCAGATCGCGGATGGGCGTGATGTCGGCACCGTGCGGGGGCGCGACGGTCGGGGGCGCGATGTGCCCCATGACATTCCCTTCGCCTTCGCCTTTCACGCTCTCTTTCCCGATGGCGAGTGGATGCTCGCCGATTGAGGCGCAGAGCCGCGCCGCAGGGCTTGGCAGCGGCGCCGTCTCCTGCGAGTGGTATGCGATGACATCAGCCTGATCGCCGCGCGCCGCGACTGCTCGCGCGACCCAGGCGCCCCCACCCACCCGCATGGCGCGGGGGCGCCTGGGTCGCGCGGCGGCGGGATCGGGCAGGTGTCGCATGACGGGCAGGGCAGAGAGGCAGGACATATGCGGGATCTGGACGACGCGGCCCTGCTTGTCGGGCGTGTGCTGATCGCGGCGCTGTTTCTGGCGGGGGCGGTGCAGAAGGCCCTGTTGCCCGGCGACACGCAGGTGCTTCTGGCGACGCAGGGGCTGCCCGCGGTGCTGGTCTGGCCCGCGCTGGCGGCCAACCTCGCCGCCGGGGTGATGCTGGCCTTGGGTCTGTGGGTGCGCCCCGTCGCGGTGCTTCTCGCGTTCTATTGCGGCGCGACGAGCTTCTTTCACCTGATCCCCGAAGATCCCTGGCAGATGTCGATCTTCGTCAAGAACTGGGCGATCGCGGGCGGTTGCCTGACGCTCGCCGTGGCAGGGCCGGGGCGCTGGGCGTTGCGCCCGTAGCGTCACCCGCCCTGTTGCAGCGCCGCGACGAAGAACCCGTCGAGCCCGCCGCGTTCGGTCCAGTAATCGGGGCGGGTGCGCAGGAACCCCTCGGCGCTGATCCAGTCCTGCGGCACGCCCTCCAGCGCTGCGGGCAGGATGCGGAAGGCATGGCGGCGGGCGGCGGCGGCGATCTGGTCCT
>PXES01000040.1 GCA_003564655.1 Paracoccaceae bacterium | reverse complement strand
ATGTGCCGCGCTTGCGCATTTTCCGCACCGGGGCGCGTCGCCTGCAATCGCTTCGTTCAGTGCCGTTTCAGCACGAAGACCCGCGCCTCCAGCCCCAGCGCGGGCAGGTGCGGGCCGTGCTCGGCTTCCAGGATCGCGACCTTTCCCGCCGCCGTGGCCCCCGTCACGCGGTCCATGTAGTCCGGGTCTTCCAGCGTATGGTCGTTGAGCGAGACCACGAACATCCCGCCCGGGGCCAGGCTTTCAAGCGCCCAGTCGATGCAGGACGCCGGCGCCGCCCCGGTGCCGATGGCGCCGATGGCCGTGATGGCGCCATAGCCCGCGCCCGTCACATCGGGCGGCGCGTCCAGCCCGGCGGGCAGCAGGTTGCGATAGACCCCCTTCGCGCGGGCCTGTTCCAGCATCCCGGGCGAGACGTCGGTGCCGTCGATGCAGGTGAACCCGGCCGCGCGCAGCGCGACCCCCGACAGCCCGGTGCCGCAGGCGAAATCCAGCACCGGCACCGACCTGTCGGCGCAGTGCCGGGTCAGTGCTCTCGCGCAGCGGTCGGGCGTGCGGTAATCATTGGCAGCCAGATCGGCATCATAGCTGTCGGCCCATTGGTCATAATGGTGCTGCAAGGCTGCGCCGCCGCCAACGGAATAGACCTTGTCCAGATTGCTCTGCCGCTCCGACATTGTCGCTTTCCTTGTATCGCGTCACGCTGTCGGCGTAGCACAGCCCGCCCAGCAAGGCAAAAAACCGACGTTTTGGGGCCTGTGAGCGACGGATGCGCTCAGATTGCGCTTTTTGCCGGCGCGGCCTATTTCTACCGCATGACGATTCGTCCCATCCTGATCCACCCGGACCCGCGCCTCAAGAAGCGCTGTCCCCCGGTCGAGACGATCTCGCCCGAGATCGTGAAACTGGCCGAGGACATGCTCGAGACGATGTATGACGCCCCCGGTGTCGGGCTGGCGGCGCCGCAGGTCGGTGTGCTCGCGCGGCTTTTCGTGATGGATTGCGTCAAGGAGGAGGGGGCCGAGCCACGCCCGCTGGTGCTGATCAACCCCGAGATCGTCAGCACGTCGGAAGAGGTAAACACCTATGAGGAAGGCTGCCTCTCGATCCCCGATCAATATGCCGAGGTAACGCGCCCGTCGCGCGTGGTGATGCGCTGGACGGATCTGCAAGGCGCGCCACAGCAGGAAGAGTTCGACGGGCTCTGGGCGACCTGTGCGCAGCACGAACTCGACCATCTGAACGGGCGGCTGTTCATCGACCATCTGGGGGCGATCAAGCGTGGCATGATCACCCGCAAGATGGCCAAGCTGAAGCGCGAACAGGCGCGCGGGTGAGCGTGCGGCGCTGCCTGCGCTGGCCCGACCCGCGTCTGCGGAGGGCGGCAGAGTCGGTGACTGCGGTCACACCCGAGGTTCTGGGCATCTGGGCCGACATGATCGACACGATGGAGGCGATGCCCGGTGTCGGGCTCGCCGCGCCGCAGATCGGGGTGATGCTGCGACTGGCGGTGGTGGATGCCTCGGACACGCGCGGGCAAGCGGTGCGGATGGCCAATCCGGTGATCCTGCACGCCAGCGCGCAGTTGCGCGAGCATGACGAGGCCAGCCCTAATCTGCCGGGCGTCTCGGCCCGGATTTCGCGCCCGCGCGCGGTGACCGTGCAGTTCCTGAACGCCGACGGCGCGCTTGAGGAGCGCGATTTCGTGGGCCTCTGGGCGACGAGTGTGCAGCACCAGATCGACCATCTGGCGGGGCGGATGTATTTTGATCGGCTGGGGCGGGTGAAGCGCGACATGCTGCTGCGCCGCGCGCGGAAGGGGGCGTGATGCGGCTGGTGTTCATGGGCACGCCGGATTTCTCGGTCCCGGCACTCGATGCGCTGCACGCGCGCCATGAAATCGCCTGCGTCTACACCCAGCCGCCGCGCCCTGCCGGCCGTGGCAAGCAGCCGCGTCCGACGCCCGTGCATGCCCGTGCCGAGGCGCTGGGGCTGGAGGTGCGGCACCCGGTCTCGCTGAAAGGGGCCGACGCGCAGGTAGAGTTCGCGGCGCTGGGGGCGGATGTCGCTGTGGTGGTGGCTTATGGGCTTATCCTGCCGCCGCCGGTTCTCGATGCGCCCGCGCGGGGCTGCCTGAACATCCACGCCTCGCTCTTGCCGCGCTGGCGGGGCGCGGCGCCGATCCAGCGCGCGATCATGGCAGGCGATGCCGAGACGGGTGTGTGCATCATGCAGATGGAAGCAGGGCTCGATACCGGCCCGGTGCTGCTGCGCGCCGCGACCCCGATCACCGAGGCGGATACAGGGGGGGGGTTGCACGACCGCCTGGCCGCGATGGGGGCGAAGCTGATCGTCGCGGCTCTGGACCGTCTGGACGATCTGGCCCCGCAGCCGCAGCCCGACGCTGGCGTGACCTATGCCGCCAAGATCGACAAGGCCGAGGCACGGGTGGACTGGCCCCGCCCGGCCGACGCGGTCGCGCGCCATATCCGCGCGCTGGCGCCGTTTCCGGGCGCTTGGTGCATCGCGCCGTTCGGGCGGCTGAAGCTTCTGGATGCGCGTGCCGTCGCAGGCGAGGGCCCACCGGGCACGGTGCTAGACGGGTTGCGCGTGGCCTGCGGCACGGGGGCAGTGGAATTGTGCCGCGTCCAGCGCGAAGGCAAGCGCGCGATGACGGCTGCGGATTTGCTGCGCGGGCAGGGGGAGTTGTCGGGCGCGGTACTCGGCTAACGAATTCTTGCATTCATATATGTTATCCTTTAGCGTCGGGCATGGCATTCAAGGAAAGGAAACGCCATGACTGTTGACCGCGCCGTGCTGGCCTTTGCCGGGGTGATGGTACTGCTGAGCGTCGTGCTCACTGTGACCGTTTCGCCATTGTTCATGTGGTTCACCGTGTTTGTCGGGCTGAACATGTTTCAGTCGGCCTTCACGGGCTTCTGCCCCGCAGCGATGGTGTTTCGCAAGGCCGGGCTGAAAGACGGGCTCGCCTGAGGCCCCGAGACGGTGAGAGCGCCCCCTCGGGGTCCCCCCCCGCCCGCCCATGACCCGCTCGGGGGCGCTTGCCCGCGCGATGCGCGGGCGCGGTGTCGCGAGGGGGGGGCATGGGCGCCGGAACATGAGTATTTCCGGCAAGAAAATGCAGCGATGATGCGTCCGGGATCGGCCGCGCGCATGCTTTCAGCGGAGTGGTGTCAGACGGCTTTCTTCAGCGTTTCTACCAGATCCGTCTTTTCCCACGAGAACCCGCCATCGGCCTCGGGTTCGCGGCCGAAATGGCCATAGGCCGAGGTGCGCGCGTAGATCGGTCGGTTGAGGCCCAGATGCGTGCGGATGCCCAGCGGCGTCAGGTCCATCGACCGCGCCACCGCGCGCTCGATGGCCTCATCCTCGACCTGTCCGGTGCCGTGCGTGTCGACATGGATCGACAGCGGCCGGGCCACCCCGATGGCATAGGAGATCTGCAGCGTGCAGCGTCGTGCCAGCCCGGCGGCGACGATGTTCTTGGCGAGGTAGCGCGCGGCATAGGCGGCTGAGCGGTCGACCTTGGTCGGATCCTTGCCCGAGAACGCCCCGCCGCCATGCGGTGCCGCGCCGCCATAGGTGTCCACGATGATCTTGCGCCCGGTCAGCCCGGCATCCCCGTCCGGGCCGCCTATGACGAAGGTGCCGGTGGGGTTGATCCACCATTCCGTGGCCTCGGTCAGCCAGCCCGCGGGCAGCACTTCGCGGATATAGGGCTCGACGATGGCGCGGATCTCGTCCGAGCTTTGCGCCGGGTCGGCGTGCTGTGTGGACAGGACAAGCTGCATCACCTCGACCGGTCGTCCGTCCTCGTAGCGCAGGGTGAGCTGTGACTTGGCGTCGGGGCGCAGGGCGGGCTCGGCGCCGGATTTGCGTGCCTCTGCCAGGCGGCGCAGGATGGCGTGGGCGTGCTGGATGGGAGCGGGCATCAGCTCGGGCGTCTCGTCCACGGCATAGCCGAACATGATGCCCTGATCGCCCGCGCCGTCGCGGTCGACGCCCTGGGCGATATGGACCGATTGCTCGTGCAGGAAATTGAGCACATGGCAGGTGTTCCAGTGGAACTTCTCCTGCTCGTAGCCGATATCCTTGATGCAGTCGCGCGCGATCTCGGGGATGCGTCCCATCACGTCCTTGAGGCGCTCGGCGCCCGTGCGCGCGACGGTGCCCCCCGGCCCCAGCCGGTCGGGAAGGCCGATCTCGCCCCCGATCACCACCAGCGAGGACGTGGCAAAGGCCTCGCAGGCCACGCGGGCATTGGGATCCTCGGTCAGCAGATAATCGAGAACCGCGTCCGAGATCCGGTCGCACACCTTGTCGGGATGACCCTCGGAGACGGATTCCGAGGTGAAAACATAATCCTGCCGCACCATGCCTGCCCCTTGCCTGCCTCGTATCGCATGCGCCGGGCGCATTGTCGGGCCCGGCGGATCGAATTTCGTCAGCGCTTAGCAAGAAAGCCCGGGGGCCACAAGTTCACGCGCCCTCGCCCCGGACCGTCTCGAGGAAAGCCTTGACCTCGGGGCCGATGCCCTCGACGATCAGCGCCACGCCGTCGGCATTGGGGTGGATGTTGTCGTCCTGCATGAGGTCGCTGAAGCTTTTCCCGGCCGCGGATTTCTCGCTCATCGGTTGCAGGAAATCGGGGTAGAGGGGCACGTCATGGATGCCGGCGAGGTCGACATACATCCGATCGAAAGCCCGCTGGAACTCGGGGCCGTAATTGCCCGGCGCGGGTAGCCCGGCAAGCATGGCGGGCACGCCCTCCTGCCCCAACCGCGTCAGGATGGCGTCGAGGTTCTCGCGGCTGGCTTCGGGGTTGATGCCGCGCAGCAGATCATTGCCGCCGAGGATGACCAGCATCGCATCGACCGGTTCGGCCAGTGTCCAGTCCATGCGCGACAGCCCGCCGGCCGTGGTGTCGCCCGAGACACCGGCATTGATCACCTCGACGTCGAGGCCTTCCTCGCTCAGCCACGCCTGAAGCTGCGGCACGAAACCCGCGTCACGCGGCAGGCCGTAGCCCTGGGTCAGCGAATCGCCCAGTGCGACAAGACGCAGCGGCTCGGACTCCGTGGCCGCGCCGGGAAACGGCGCGAGCAGGGTTAACGCCACGAGCGCGGCGGCGCAGCGGTTGCCGATCGCCCGCGCCGCACCATATGCAGGGGGCGCTGCGGCAGGAAGGAAATGCTGGATGACGGACATGGTTCTCTCGCTCAAGGATGTGGATCTCACCCTGCAGGGCAATGCGGGCCCGGTGGAGATTCTGCGGGGCATTTCGCTTGCCGTGCCGCGCGGCGAAACGCTGGGGCTGGTCGGGCCGTCCGGGTCGGGCAAATCGTCGCTCCTCATGCTGCTGGGCGGGTTGGAACGCGCCACCGCAGGGCAAGTGCTGGCACTGGGCCATGATCTGACGGCACTGGGCGAGAACGCACTGGCCCGGTTCCGCAGGGATCATATGGGGGTGGTTTTCCAGTCTTTCCACCTGATCCCGACAATGACAGCGCTTGAAAATGTCGCGACCCCGCTGGAACTCGCCGGTCGGCGTGATGCGTTCGAGCGCGCAGAGGCCGAGTTGCAGGCCGTGGGGCTCGCACACCGAATGGACCACTATCCTGCGCAGCTTTCCGGGGGCGAGCAGCAGCGTGTCGCACTGGCGCGCGCCGCCGCCCCGCGCCCCGATATCCTGCTGGCGGATGAGCCCACGGGCAACCTTGACGGGCCGAACGGGCAGGCGATCATGGACCTGCTGTTCGGGCTGCGCGACCGCCACGGCGCGACGCTGGTGCTTGTCACCCATGCGCCCGACCTCGCGGCACGCTGCGACCGGGTGATCCGCCTGGCGGACGGGGAAATCGCGGGCGAGGATCGTCACCGCGCCGAGGCCGCCGAATGAGCACCGTCGCCTGGACCATCGCTCGGCGCGAATTGCGCGGCGGCCTGCGCGGCTTCTGGGTGTTCCTGGCCTGTCTGGCGCTGGGGGTGGGTGCGATTGCCGCTGTCGGCTCGGTTCGCGGGGCGATAGAGGACGGGCTCGCGCGCGAAGGCGCGACGCTCTTGGGTGGTGATGCCGAATTGCGCTTCGTCTACCGCTTCGCGACCGAGGACGAGCGCGACCTGATCGAGGCCGCAGCGACCGATGTCTCCGAGGTGGTGGATTTCCGCTCGATGGCCGTCGTGGGAAAGGGCGAGAGTTCGGAACGCTCGGTCACTCAGGTCAAGGGCGTGGATAATGCCTATCCGCTGGTGGGCACGGTCGGGCTGGAGCCCGCGATTGCGCTGGAGGACGCGCTGGCCGAGCGGGACGGGCTTCCCGGCGCGGTGATGGAGCCGATCCTCGCCCAGCGGCTGGACCTTGCGATCGGCGACACCTTCCGGTTGGGCGTGCAGGAGTTCCGCCTGAATGCGCATCTGACGCGCGAGCCTGACGGGCTGGGCGCGAATTTCGGCTTCGGGCCGCGCACGATGGTGCGAACCGAGGCGCTGGCGAATGCCGAACTGCTCGGGCCCGGCACGCTCTACGAGGTGAATTACCGGATGCTGCTGCCCGGCGCCAATCTGGATGCCGCGCGCGCGCAGGTGGCGCAGGCGTTCGAGGGCGCGGGCGCGCGCTGGCGCGACAGCCGCAACGCCGCGCCGCAGATCCGCAATGTGATCGAGCGCGTCTCGTCCTTTCTGGTGCTTGT